>NZ_JBCGFC010000008.1:0-225183 GCF_038739615.1 Aeromonas sp. SER
GAATTAACTGCTGCAACATAAAGTTGCTTTGGTCACTTCATCAGACATTGAAAATCAAAAATTGTTTTTGATGCTCGATGCTGTGAGTGCCCACACAGATTGCTTGATTCAAATTGTTAAAGAGCGAGGCAGCTTTTGCTGCTGCGGGAGTGGCATTCTACTCAACCGCCTTCTCGAGTCAAGCCATATTTGCAAAGGCTTTTCGAGGTTATCGACCCGGTTGTTTGCGTTGCCGCTTGCCGTGTCGATGGAGGCGCATTATAGGGAGTGAATTCGTTCTGGCAAGGGGAAGTTACGTATTTTTTTGAGAAACTCAAACAAACGTTCAGATAATGAACATGACGCGTATTTTTTGAACCAAATCACATCTCCGAGAGACCTTTAACTGGCACATATCCAATCTATTAGCTGATGCATGCAATGTCGGATGGTTGCCGAGCCAGCCAAAGCTCTTCCATTTCCAACAGAGTTTGATAGATCTTTTCTGCCTGTTCCGGTCGGCTGAAGAGATATCCCTGGCCATAGAGGTGGATATCGGTCAGGGAGCGCAAGACATCCAGCTGAGCTTGTGTCTCTATCCCTTCGCACACCAAAATCTTGCCAAGCATGGAACCCATCCGGCAGATGTTGGCGACCAGCTCCGATGCTTCAAGCGAAGTATCTATCCCCTGGATGAAAGAGCGGTCGATCTTCACTTTGCTTACCGGCAACTTCTGCAAATAGCTGAGCGATGAGTAGCCAGTGCCAAAATCATCCAACGCCAATAACACTCCCTGCTGATTCAAATCCTGCATCAATTGCAGCGAATTCTTCACCTCCCTCATTGTGGTGTCTTCCGTGACTTCCAGAACCAGACTTCGTGCTGGCAGATGATGTTCCATCAATGCCTTGGCAACCAGTTTCAACAAATTGCGCTGGTACATACCCGGAGAAATGTTCACGCACATTTGCAAGTCGACGAGACCAAGCTGGTGCCACTGATAGAGCTGCTCACAAGCAGTATTCAGCACCCAGCTGCCCACTCGCTCCGCAAGCTGAAACTCTTCAGCCACCATGATGACTTCATTGGGCGGGATAAAACCAAGCTCAGGATGGCGCCAACGCAGCAATGCCTCCACTGCTTCACAGCGACCAGTCTCAAGATTGACGATGGGCTGGTAATAAAGCTCTAGCGCGTTGTGCTCCAGCGCCATGACCATGTCGGAAGCAAGGTGTTTACGACGAGCAGTCTCATTGAGCAGTGAGTTATCATAGATAACGTAGGGGACATGCGTTTTGCGACTATGGAACAGAGCCTGCTCTACCCGACTCAACAGCTCTTGAGTTTTATCGCTATCAACGGGATAAAAGGCTATGCCGATACCGACTTCAAGACGGAAAGGGTAATTATCAAAAACCATGTCCTGCTTAAGTGAATGCAATAGGCGCGCAACCAGCTCCCTGATTTGTCGCAGATCGCTGCTACCACGCTGGATAATTGCAAACTGATCCCCACCAAGGCGTCCACAAGACTCACCTTCTTCACATAACGCTTTGACTCTCTTCGCCAATTCGTTGAGCAGATAATCCCCAGTGTCATAGCCAAACTTGCTGTTGATATCCCTGAAGTCATTAATATCTACCAGCACCAGACCAAATGGCATCTCTTGTGTCGCATAGGATTCCATCATCTCGAGCAAGGCAACCCGATTTGGCAATCCGGTCAGAGGATCTCGCCGCACAGCTCTGAAATGACGCCGCCCTTCATATATAAGCAGCGCACTGAGCAAGAGTACCGAGATAACCAGACCAGATACCATCATCAGCAGAGCATTACGCAGCTGGGCAAAATGGCGATCGTTCTCTGAATAGATGTTGATGTTTTTCTGCATGACAGATGCAAGAGAATAAGAGAGCGGTTCTTGCAAAGGTGCAAGGCGCATCATGATTTGCTGGTAATCCGGAGATCCCACTTTCAACCTGGTGATATCAGCTTCCATATTGCGGATATTGCTTTCGATCAGCTGCACCAGACGCAGGGTCTTCTGCTTGTCCTCCATGCTCTTGCGCAATTGGCCGCTAAGCAGGATTGGGGTTCGACTCCAGAGAATGTCATACCGCAGCATCAGGGCGTCGTGGTCGATGCCACCGTAGTGGTAAACCTCGACACTATTCAGAAACCGCCCCAGCTCTAGCTGCAATTGCATCAATGCCCAGGAGACATCATAAGTGTACTTTTCCATCACCCGGGTCGCATTCTGGATCTGGACAAGGGAATAGAGAGTACTTCCCGTAAACAACAGGATGAAAAAATAAAGAGTGGCAACAAGCGGCCAGGCTTTGGTCTTTTCCTTCACCCCATACTCCTGAGCAATAAACGATTAATGCTGGATATCAACCGAGCTGAGCTGCCAGATCATCATGTCGGTATATTCGGAGCGTTTCAATTCCGGATGTTGATCAAGTGGCAACATAAACCAGAGCGGCCCCTTGTCGCGCACCTTCATGACGACCCCATCGTCCTCCCAGGCAAGGATGGGCTCATAGCGTTTGACCTTGTCCCAGTTGATACGGATCTGGTAGCTATTGAGCGCAGTCAGGGTAATGGAATTGCCATCATCAGCCCCCACAGCCGCCAGTACATCAGCCAGTTTGGGCCCACGATACTTGTGGGGCTTATCAACCCAAGGATTACCGGTCACGATCTCGTGCTGTGGCAGTGCCTGCAACATGGCAAGGTCAAACTGCGCAACGCCATCAACGGTCTCTGCCGCTTTAACATTACCTGTCACCTTGAGAATCACGGGCCCTGCAGGCGTCCCCAATGCCAGTACGGAAAAGCTTGCCAGGGAAAAAAGTAAAGAAATCAAACCCAGTTTTTTCATACCCATCTCCAAATAACATCCTTATCAACAAGTCTCAGTTTAGCCGGATAAAAAAAAACGGCCCGCCAAAGCGAGCCGTTTCTCAAACAGAGCCGGGGTGATGATTACATCATGCCCATGCCGCCCATGCCACCCATATCAGGCATGGCCGGAGCATCTTTCTTCGGCAGCTCGGTGACCATGCACTCGGTGGTGATCATCAGACCAGCGATGGAAGATGCGAACTGCAGGGCAGAGCGGGTTACCTTGGTCGGATCCAGGATACCCATGGTCAGCATGTCGCCATACTGCTCGGTGTAAGCGTTGTAACCGAAGTTGCCTTCACCGTTCTTCACCGCGTTGGCGATGACGGAAGCTTCTTCACCGGCGTTGATGACGATTTGACGCAGCGGGGCTTCCATGGCGCGCAGGGCAACCTTGATACCGACGTTCTGGTCTTCGTTGTCGCCACGCAGGCCAGCCAGTTTGGCAGCAACGCGAACCAGCGCAACACCACCACCGGCAACCACGCCTTCTTCAACCGCAGCACGGGTAGCATGCAGAGCATCTTCTACGCGAGCTTTCTTCTCTTTCATCTCGACTTCGGTAGCAGCGCCCACCTTGATCACCGCAACACCGCCAGCCAGCTTGGCTACGCGCTCTTGCAGCTTCTCACGGTCGTAGTCGGAGGAGGTCTCTTCGATCTGCTGACGGATCTGGGCAACACGGCCTTCGATCACGCCTGCATCACCCACGCCATCGATGATGGTGGTGTTCTCTTTGGTGATGACGATGCGCTTGGCACGACCCAGATCTTCCAGAGTCGCTTTTTCCAGCTCCATGCCAACTTCTTCGGAGATGACGGTACCGCCAGTCAGTACGGCGATATCCTGCAGCATGGCTTTGCGACGGTCACCGAAGCCCGGCGCCTTGACGGCAGCCACTTTCACGATGCCACGCATGGTGTTGACCACCAGAGTCGCCAGGGCTTCGCCCTCTACGTCTTCGGCAACGATCAGCAGCGGTTTGCCCGCTTTGGCGACACCTTCCAGCACCGGCAGCATCTCGCGGATGTTGGAGACTTTCTTGTCAACCAGCAGGATGAACGGATCGTCCAGCTCGACAGAACCGGTTTCCTGTTTGTTGATGAAGTACGGAGAGAGGTAGCCGCGGTCGAACTGCATACCTTCAACAACAGCCAGCTCATCTTCCAGACCCTGACCATCTTCAACGGTGATGACGCCATCGCGACCCACTTTGTCCATGGCTTCGGCAATCAGCTTGCCCACTTTCTCGTCGGAGTTGGCGGAGATGGTGCCAACCTGAGCGATGGCATTGCTGTCAGCACACGGCTGGGACAGCGCCTGCAACTCGGTAACGGCAGCCACAACAGCCTTGTCGATACCGCGCTTCAGATCCATCGGGTTCATACCGGCGGCAACGGCTTTCAGACCTTCGTTGACGATAGCCTGAGCCAGAACGGTTGCAGTGGTAGTACCATCACCCGCAGCGTCGTTCGCTTTGGAAGCAACTTCCTTGACCATCTGGGCGCCCATGTTCTGGAATTTGTCTTCCAGCTCGATCTCGCGCGCAACGGACACACCATCTTTGGTGATGGTCGGGGCACCGAAGGACTTGTCCAGTACCACGTTGCGGCCTTTCGGGCCCAGAGTAACCTTGACGGCATCAGCCAGGATGTTCACACCTTCCAGCATCTTGATGCGGGCTTCGTTACCAAACTTAACGTCTTTAGCAGCCATTTTTGTTCAATCCTTTCAATCAATTCGGGGAAAAGTGGGGATGGATTACTCTTCGACAATCGCCAGAATGTCGGTCTCGGACAGGATCAGCACATCCTGACCATCCAGCTTCTCGGTTTTCACGCCGTAGCCTTCGTTGAAGATAACCTTGTCGCCAACCTTGACGGCCAGCGCTTTGACATCGCCATTATCCAGGATTCGACCAGTCCCCACGGCAAGCACTTCACCACGGGTGGACTTTTGAGCCGCAGTACCAGTCAGTACGATACCACCAGCGGATTTGGCTTCAGCTTCGATGCGCTTGATGATGACGCGGTCGTGCAGTGGACGAATTTTCATCGATAACTCTCCCAAAATGAGTCTCATTGTTGCTTTGAGGAATGGCCGTTCCAGGCCAAATCGGATATGTCCCTGATGTGGGGTGAGGTTGCTAACCCTTCAAGGGCAAATACAAAAAAAATTTTTTCACGTACTATAAACACCTTCGATTGTTCGCCCCTGTTCTCTTCGCGAACTTCGCTGGCAGCGCCAGCCCAGTTATCAGCCCAGCTCTTCGAGCAAGATGTAGAGACGATCCCTTGACCCGCATCAATCCCATGCTGACAGCACCGATCCCTGTCGTACTGCGCCAGATGACGGGCCCCATGATCCTCGGCATCGTCGCCATTCTGGCCTTCAACCTGGTCGATACCTTCTTTATTGGCATGCTGGGTACCGAAGCGCTGGCGGCCATCAGCTTTACCTTTCCGGTCACCTTCGTGGTCACCTCGCTCGCCATGGGACTTGGGGCCGGCCTCTCGGCGGTGATCGGTCATGCATTGGGACAGGGCAAGCATGAAGAGGCGGCCCACCTCGCCACCGATAGCCTGTTTCTGGCGGTGATCCTGGTCACCCTGCTCTCGGCAGGGGGCGCCCTCACCATCAAACCGCTCTTTACCCTGCTGGGCGCCAGTGCCGAACTTATCTCCCTTATCCACGACTACATGCTGATCTGGTATCTCACCGTGCCCATGCTGGTGCTGCCCATGGTGGGCAACTCCGCCATCCGCGCCACCGGCGATACCAAGACACCCAGCCTCGTCATGACGGTGGCCGGTCTGGTCAACGGCATGCTGGATCCGCTGCTTATCTTCGGCATCGGCCCCTTCCCCGAGTGGGGGATCCGGGGGGCCGCCATCGCCACCTCCATCTCATGGCTGATGGCCATGCTGGTGAGCCTCTACATCCTGCGTCATCGGGAAGGGTTGCTGCTGTGGCGCCTCTCGCCGCGCACCCGACTGCTCTACCACTGGCGAGCCCTGCTTCATGTCGCCATCCCCGCCTCTTTTACCAACATGCTCAACCCGCTGGCCAATGCGGTGTTGATGACGATTTTTGCCGGTCTGGGGACAGAAGTGGTGGCGGCTTACGGCGCCGCATCGCGGGTTGAGGCTCTGCTGCTGATCGTGATGATGGCGCTCGCCTCCGTGCTGGCCCCCTTCATCTCGCAAAACTGTGGTGCCGGCAATCCGGCCCGGGCCAAAGCCGCGCTTCAGAGCAGCATGCGCTTTGCCCTGCTGTTCCAGCTGGCCATCTATGGCCTGACCTGGCTGCTGGCACCACTCATCGCCAACCTGTTCAGCGACCATCCACAGGTGATCCGCCTCATCATCCTCTATCTGCATCTGGTACCGATCGGATATGGCTTTCAGGGGATGGTGATGCTGCTGGCCTCGGCGCTCAATGGCGTGCGGGCATCGAGCATCTCGTTCTTGTTCAACGGCTTGCGGCTGTTTGGCTTTTTACTGCCGGGAGCCTGGCTAGGCGCCAGATGGGGGGGAGAACAGGGGATATATCTGGGGATCTTGCTGGCCAATCTGGCGGCGGGCACCCTCGCATGGTGGTATGCCCGACACCGCTTCGAGGCCTTGTGCCATCAGGGCAAACCCTGAGCGGTCACTCGCCTCTGGTTATTCGTCTCGTCGATTACTCTTTGCGCTCAAACTCGCCTTCGATGGTGGTGCCACCCTGCTTCGGATGATCGTCGAGGGATTGCTCAAACGGCGATTGAGTACGCTGGAAACCGCCCATCTGCATCCGGAACTGGTTGCTGCCTATCAGCTTGTCGGCCAGCTTGTTACGCAGCCAGGGCTGCAGCAGCAGGATCCCGAAGAAGTCGGTGACAAAACCCGGGATGATCAGCAGCAGACCGGCCAGCGCCAGCATCATGCCACCCATCACTTCGCGGCCCGGCATCTCGCCCTGCTGCATCTTCTGCTGGGCACTGAACAGGGTCTTGAGCCCTTCACTGCGCACCAGAGAAGAGCCCAGAATGGCGGTCAGGATGAGCAAGCCGACGGTCGGCAGCGCTCCAATCACAGAACCGACCTCGATCATCACGGTGAGCTCCAGTACCACCAGACCCACCAACAGCAGAAACAGCTTGCCCATATAAGCTCCACAACCAGTCAAATGTGAGAAAAAGTGGTCCCGCGAACCGGGAGCTGCACACGATGTTCAGACGCGCGAGTCACCACTTCCTCCCCCCAATAAATGGGGGCCAACCCGCCCTTTTCAAGCCACCCAAATGACCCCCTCATCAACCAGGCGCTAAAAAATCAGCAAAAAATTACAAATTTTTATAAAAATCAGGGTGATAAATCATGTACAACATATGTGTACATTCATCAAAGGAATTTGAAGATGTCACCAGATTAGTGATCCAGCTCTAATAACCGATACCTCAATTGGAGTAGTATGTTGATTAGTTATTAGGGAGGTCACACTCCCAATCGCCCCACTCGGTGTGTGGTGCTTCAGGATGAGCTGTGCGCAAGGAACTCGCGACCACTCGGTGAGGATTTTTCCATTTATCTGATTTCTGAGGCATTACAATGAGCGACATCAAGAACGTCCGCATTGAAGAAGACTTGCTGGGCACTAAAGAAGTTTCCAATGATCTCTACTACGGTGTGCACACCCTGCGCGCTGTCGAGAACTTCAAGATCAGCTCTCAGAAGATTTCTGACGTTCCGGAATTCGTACGTGGCATGGTGCTGACCAAGAAGGCCGCTGCGCTGGCCAACGGTGAGCTCGGTACCATCCGTCCTGAAATTGCAGACAAGATCGTGGAAGCCTGCGACCTGATGCTGAATACCGGCAAGTGCTTCGACCAGTTCCCGGTCGACGTTTACCAGGGCGGTGCCGGTACCTCCGTCAACATGAACACCAACGAAGTGCTGGCCAACATCGCACTGGAGATCATGGGTCTGGAGAAAGGTCGTTACGACGTCATCAACCCGAACGATCACGTCAACAAGTGCCAGTCCACCAACGATGCCTACCCCACCGGTTTCCGCGTTGCTGTTGTAAACAGCACCGACGTGACCCTGCATGCCCTGGAAGCGCTGATCGCCGCTTTCGACGTCAAGGCTAACGAGTTCAAGAAGATCCTGAAGATGGGCCGTACCCAGCTGCAGGACGCCGTGCCGATGACCCTGGGTCAGGAGTTCCACGCATTCGCCGTGACCCTGCGCGAAGAGATCAAATCCATCAAGCGTTGCCAGGAGCTGCTGCTGGAAGTGAACCTGGGCGCTACCGCCATTGGTACCGGCCTGAACACCCCGCCCGAGTACTCTGCACTGGCCATCAAGCGTCTGGCAGAGATCACCGGCCGTGCCTATGTACCGGCTGAAGACCTGATCGAAGCGACCTCCGACTGCGGCGCCTACGTCATGCTGCACGGCGCCATCAAGCGTCTGGCCATGAAGCTGTCCAAGATCTGTAACGACCTGCGTCTGCTCTCCTCCGGCCCGCGCACTGCCCTGAAAGAGATCAACCTGCCGGAAATGCAGGCGGGTTCCTCCATCATGCCGGCCAAGGTCAACCCGGTTATCCCGGAAGTGGTCAACCAGTCCTGCTTCAAGGTATTCGGTAACGACATCACCATCACCTTCGCCGCCGAAGCCGGTCAGCTGCAGCTGAACGTCATGGAGCCGGTGATTGGTCAGGCAATGTTCGAATCCCTGAGCCTGATGGAAAAAGCCTGTATCTCCCTGCGCGAGAAGTGCGTGGAAGGTATCACCGCCAACCCGGAAATCTGCATGAACCACGTGCTGAACTCCATCGGTATCGTGACCTACCTGAACCCCTTCATCGGTCACCACGAAGGGGACATCGTTGGCAAGATCTGCGCCCAGACCGGCAAGAACGTACGTGAAGTCGTACTGGAGCGCGGCCTGCTGAGCGCCGAGCAGCTGGACGAGATCCTCTCCATCGAGAACCTGATGAACCCGCAATACAAGGCCAAGCGTTTCACTCGCGAAACCACTGTATAAGCGACGCATGGGCCGGGATCTTCCCGGCCCATTTAAAGTCAGTTCCCGATTGGTCTTTATCCCCAGCCCGATCGGGAATTGGCTTTTTGCCAAATAAAAACCAAAAAACTAAAAAATGGAGTTATCGCTATGATTGGAATCGAGTTACTTGTCGTGCTCGCCGCTATCTATCTGGGCGCCCGGATAGGCAGCATCGGCATCGGCTTTGCCGGTGGTCTGGGGGTTCTGGTCCTGACCTGGGGCCTCGGGGTGCAGATCCCGAGCGACCAGCTGGTCACCTACATCCCCTGGGATGTGATCATGATCATTGCGTCCGTCATTTGCGCCATCGCCTGTATGCAACTGGCTGGCGGGATGGACTATCTGGTCTCCCTGGCTGAAAAAGCGCTGCGCAAGAACCCCAAATACATCACCTTCGCCGCCCCGGTCGTCACCTATCTGATGACCATGCTGGCCGGTACCGGTCACACCGCCTTCTCCACCCTGCCGGTTATCGCAGAAGTGGCCAAAGAGCAGGGGATCCGCCCGTCCCGTCCGCTCTCCATCGCGGTTGTCGCCTCCCAGATCGCCATCACAGCCTCCCCGATCTCTGCCGCTGTGGTTGCCTTCTCCGGCATGCTCGAGCCGTTCGGTGTTGACTACCTGACCCTGCTGGCCATCTGCATCCCCTCCACCTTCCTGGCCTGTATCCTGGGTGCCTTCATCGCCAACATGATGGGCAAGCCGCTGGAGCAGGACGAAGTCTATCTGGAGCGTAAAGCCAAGGGCCAAATCAAGCTGCGCGGCACCAGCCAGCTGGAAATCAAGCCGTACGCCAAGCTGTCCGTCTGGATCTTCATCGCCGCCATCGTGGCCGTCATGGCCTATGCCACCGCGATCTCCGGTAAAGTTGGCCTCATCACCAACCCGCCGATCCCCCGCGATGGCGCCATCATGGGCATCATGCTGGCCGCGGCCACCATCATGACTCTGGTGTGCAAACTGGACGCTACTCAAGTGACCAACATGCCGACCTTCAAGTCCGGTATGTCCGCCTGTATCTGCGTACTGGGTGTGGCCTGGCTGGGTAACGTCTTCGTGAAAGGCAACATGGACACCATCCAGCTGATCGCTGGTGACCTGCTGAACCAGTACTCCTGGCTGCTGGCCGTGGTGCTGTTCTTCGCCGCCATGCTGCTCTACTCACAGGGTGCAACCACCAAGGCCCTGATGCCTGCCGCTCTGGCACTGGGTGTCAGCCCGCTGACCGCCATCGCCTCTTTCGCGGCCGTGAGCGCCCTGTTCGTACTGCCGACCTACCCGACCCTGCTGGCCGCGGTAGAGATGGACGACACCGGCTCAACCCGCATCGGCAAAGCCGTGTTCAATCACCCCTTCTTTATCCCCGGCACCGCCACCATCGCGATTGCCGTGGCGCTGGGCTTCTTCTTCGGCGGCATCATGCTCTAATCGCATCGCCTGTCGATAGCCAATCAAAAATCCCCGCCAGCTGGCGGGGATTTTTTTGTGCCTCTCTCAGACACTGGCTGCTGATAGCGACACCGTGGCGCAGGATTCCGCATCAACCCCTATCAAACGCATCAGATGGCCGAGCATGGTTTCGCCCCGCGCTGTCACCTTCCTTTCCTCACCTCTTTATCAGGCGCGTTCTGGCTGCACTCTGTGGGCGCAGACATCTATCAGGATCGGACGATGGCGAGCTGGCGGTAATAAAGGACGAAAACAGAACCACAGGCAGAAGCGGGCAAAGGCATAAGGAAAAATGAGGTCATTTTTCCATAATCCATAAATTCAATTTATAGAGCGGCATGGATGCCAACAGTGGGCTTGAGGAGGTGACCGCAGACGCAGCGGAGGGATCTTCCGATCCACAAGGAGCAATCAGGCAGGCCGTGGCACAGCAATAAAAATGCCCCGGACAGGCTCCCGTCTTCACAGAGAGCATGCCCGGGGCATGTCACATAACTGGCCCGGCAGGGAGAGGATCCTCAGGATCAGACCGGATCCAGGGTATCCAATGGCCAGCGCGGCACGGCCTTGACCGCCAGCGGCTCGAACACGCCCGCTTTCAGGCGCTGCATACCGGCATAGGCGATCATGGCGCCGTTATCGGTGCAATATTCGGTGCGCGGATAGAACACCTCGCCCTTGAGGCTCTCCATCAGCTCGGCCAACTGGGCGCGCAGGTGACGGTTGGCACTGACGCCACCGGCCACCACCAGACGCTTGAGACCGGTCTCTTTCAAGGCACGACGGCACTTGATGGCCAGGGTATCGACCACCGCATCTTCAAACGCACGGGCGATATCGGCGCGGGTCTGCTCATCATCACCGTTGGCGGCAATGGTGTTGGCGGCAAAGGTCTTGAGGCCGGAGAAGCTCATGTCGAGCCCGGGGCGATCAGTCATGGGACGGGGGAAGTGGAAGCGTCCGGTGGTGCCCTTCTCGGCCAGACGGGAAAGCAGCGGGCCACCCGGATAGTCCAGTCCCATCAGCTTGGCAGTCTTGTCGAACGCCTCGCCGGCAGCATCGTCGATGGATTCGCCCAGCAGCTGATAGCTGCCGATGCCATCAACCCGCACCAGCATGGAGTGGCCACCGGAGACCAGCAGCGCCACGAAGGGGAACTCGGGGGCCTTCTCTTCCAGCATGGGCGCCAGCAGGTGGCCTTCCATGTGGTGGACGGCGATAGCCGGCTTGTTCCACGCCATCGCCAGTGAACGGCCGATGGTGGCCCCCACCAGAATGGCGCCAACCAGACCCGGCCCCGCGGTATAGGCGATGCCATCGATGTCATCCTTGCCCAGTCCAGCCTCCCGCAATGCGGCCTGGATCAACGGGATCGTCTTGCGAACGTGATCCCGGCTGGCGAGCTCGGGGACAACGCCACCGTAGTCCGCATGCAGCTTGACCTGACTATATAACTGGTGGGAAAGGATCCCTTTTTGATCGTCGAAGATCGCGATCCCGGTTTCGTCACAGGATGTCTCTATGCCCAATACACGCATTGCTAAAAATTTTCACTGCTAAAATGAGACGGCTATGGTAACCTTCGCGGGTTTTTTAAACCAGAGCGATCTCTGCGGGTTTACTTTCATTCCCTGTCCAGAGTATAATTTCGCACCATTTTAAGTCATGCTGATCGATTGAAGGTCAGCTAACAATTTTATCACTGAGGTGAAAGGCACATGCCAGTAATCAAAGTCCGTGAAAATGAGCCGTTTGACGTTGCTCTGCGTCGCTTCAAGCGTTCTTGCGAAAAAGCCGGTATCCTGTCCGAAGTTCGTAGCCGTGAGTTCTACGAGAAGCCGACTACCATTCGTAAGCGCGCCAAAGCGTCTGCCGTTAAGCGTCACGCCAAGAAGCTGTCTCGCGAAAACGCACGTCGTATCCGCCTGTACTAATCAAGGGATCATGCCGTGTCTCTGAAGGATCAACTCAAGGATCAGCAAAAGCTCGCCATGCTTGCCAAAGACAAGCCACGGTTGGGCGCTATCCGGTTGTTGATGGCAGAAATCAAGCAGCGTGAAGTCGATACCCGTGTCGAGCTCAATGATGAGGATATCCTCGCTGTCGTGACCAAGATGGTCAAACAGCGCCGCGATTCCATCAGCCAATTTGAAGCTGCCGGTCGCCAGGATCTCGCCGACAAAGAGTCCGCCGAGATCGTTGTGCTGCAGGAGTTCCTGCCTCAACAACTGACCGCAGACGAAATTGCCGCCCTGATCGAGCAAGCCATCGCCGAGAGCGGTGCTGCCGTCATGGCTGACATGGGTAAAGTCATGGCTGTCTTGAAGCCAAAAATTCAGGGTCGTGCCGATGTCGGCGCCGTCAGTGCTCAGGTGAAAACCCGCTTGGCGTAACAGGCAAACTCTTGTTTGGTCGAAGAAGCCGTGCTTCCTTGTGAATGCGCGGCTTTTTTATTTTCTATCGCAGTGAAACAGGACGGTTATGGCTGGCAGGATCCCCCAATCCTTTATCGACGATCTGCTCGCACGCACAGACATAGTCGAGCTGATCGACTCGCGAGTGCGGCTGAAAAAAGCCGGTAAGAACTACCAGGCTTGCTGCCCTTTTCATAACGAAAAAAGCCCCTCTTTTACCGTCAGCCAGGAGAAGCAGTTCTATCACTGTTTCGGCTGTGGCGCCCACGGCAACGCCATCGGCTTTGTCATGGAGTATGACGGCCTCGAATTCCCCGATGCCATCGAAGAGCTCGCCAGCCAGCAGGGCATGCAGGTGCCCCGCGAGCAGAGCAGCGGCGGATCTGGCCATGGCCAACCGGCCGTCAGCAAGGATCTGTTCGAGCTGATGAACCAGATCGCCCGCTTCTACGAGAGCAATCTCAAGAGTGCTCCCCATGCGGTGGAGTACCTCAAGGGACGCGGGCTGACTGGTGAAGTGGTCAAGCGCTTCAACATCGGTTATGCCCCAAGCGATTGGGATCAGGTACGTCGCCGCTTTGGTGCCAGCCGGGATCACGAACAGCTGCTTATCTCGGGTGGCATGCTGATCACTCGTGAGAGTGGTGGGGGCAGCTACGATCGTTTCCGCGATCGCATCATGTTCCCGATCCGTGACAAGCGCGGCCGGGTCATCGGCTTCGGCGGCCGGGTACTGGGTGACGGCACCCCCAAATACCTCAACTCGCCGGAAACCCCGATTTTCCATAAGGGACGGGAGCTGTTCGGCCTCTATGAGGTCAAGCAGGCACACAAGGATCCACGCCGGATCCTGGTGGTTGAGGGCTACATGGACGTGGTGGCGCTCGGTCAGTACGACATCGACTATGCGGTGGCGGCACTGGGTACCGCGACCACCAGTGATCACATCCATACCCTGTTTCGGACCACCGCCGAGGTGGTCTGCTGCTACGACGGCGACAACGCTGGTCGTGAAGCCGCGTGGCGGGCGCTGGATAACGCCCTCCCCCATCTGCAGGATGGTCGCGAACTCAAATTCGTGTTCCTGCCCGATGGTGAGGATCCCGACTCGCTGGTACGCCAAATCGGCAAGGAGGGCTTTGAAGCCCTGCTCGATGAAGCCCAACCCTTCGCCGACTTCATGTTCGAGCGTCTTGGTCGCGACGCGGCGCTCTCCGGTGAAGCGGGCAAGTTTGAAGTGGCCAACAAGGCAGCAGAACTTATCCGCCGCGTGCCGGAAGGGTTCACCCGCGAGGGGCTGATCACACGCCTCTCCAGCATGATGCGCTGGGGCGAGAACAAGCAGCGAATTGCCGAGCTCTTTGCCCGCAACAGCCAGCCCAAGGCCGAGATCAACAAGCCCAAGGCAGCCAAGCTGACCCCGCTGCGCCGGGCACTGGCCCTGATGGTTCAATACCCGGCCGTGACGGCAGAGCTACCGGCAATGCCGGAGCTGGCGGGTTTGCGCTTGCAGGGGATTACCTTCCTGCTGCAGCTGCATCAGCAGATCTTGGCACAGCCCGGTATCACTACCGGCATCCTGCTGGAACACTGGCGCGGCACCAAAGAGGGGGAAATCCTCGCCCAGCTTGCGATGCACGACCTGTTCGAGGAGATCAAACTCGATCAGGAGCCGGATATTCTGGGAGAGTTGCAGGATACCTTCGTCGGTTTCATCAACCTGTTTCTGAAACAACGGATCGAAGAATTGCAGGCCAAAGTGGCTCAGGAAGGACTAAGCTCCGAAGAAACCCAAGAGTTGATGATGCTGATCAGAGAGGTGCAAATTGAGAAAAGAAATGAGAGTGGGGCTTGATATTTGAGTGATTAGTCCCAATATGGATAGCGTTGCCCGAATCGACGGGATGAAAAGCAAAAATTTTATAACCGCCTGGCCCCGACAATACTGCGGGCAGGGGTTTCTCATGACCGACGCCGCAACCAGACATAGCATGTCTGGCGGTTTTCTATTAGAATTGGCTATTTGCGCAGCAGCGCACTGTACGCGCAACCTAGCAGCACCAACCGGATGAGTTCTATGGAGCAAACCCCGCAGTCTCAGCTTAAACTCCTCGTTGCCAAAGGTAAAGAACAGGGCTACCTGACCTATGCCGAGGTGAACGATCACCTCCCGCAAGATATTGTCGATTCAGACCAAATCGAAGACATCATTCAGATGATCAACGATATGGGCATTCAAGTGGTTGAAAACGCTCCGGATGCCGATGACTTGATCATGGCTGAAGGGGGTACCGCCGATGAGGACGCTGCCGAAGCAGCGGCCCAAGCTCTGGCATCTGTTGAATCCGAGATTGGTCGCACGACCGATCCCGTCCGCATGTACATGCGGGAAATGGGTACTGTCGAACTGCTGACCCGCGAAGGCGAAATCGACATCGCCAAGCGGATCGAAGACGGTATCAACCAGGTACAAAGCTCCGTAGCCGAGTACCCGGAAGCCATCACTTACCTGCTCGAACAGTACGACAAGTACGAAGCCGAGCAGCTGCGTCTCTCCGACATCATCTCCGGTTTTATCGATCCGAACGATACCGAAGATATGGCGCCGACCGCCACGCACATCGGTTCCGAACTCAGCGAGGATGACCTGGCTGACGAAGACGAAGATGAAGACGAAGATGAAGACGAAGACGGCGACAACTCTGACGATGACGGTGACGGTGGTCCGGATCCGGAAGTCGCTCGCGAGAAGTTCGCCGAACTGCGCGCCCAGTACGAAGTGACCCGCCTCTCCATTCAGAAGAATGGTCGCGCGCACGATGATACCCAGGCCGCCATCGCCCAGCTGGCCGATGTGTTCCGTCAATTCCGCCTGATGCCCAAGCAGTTCGATCGCCTGGTCAACAACATGCGCGAAATGATGGAGCGGGTTCGCGTGCAGGAACGCATCATCATGAAGCTCTGCGTTGAGCAGGCCAAGATGCCGAAGAAAACCTTCGTCGCGGCCTTCACCAACAACGAGTGCGAAACTGCCTGGTTTGAATACCAGAAGCAGGCTGGCAAAGCCTGGTCTCCCCGTCTGATGGAGATGGATGAAGAGGTGCAGCGCGCCATCGGCAAACTGCAGCAGATTGAAGAAGAGACCGGTCTGTCGATTGCCCAGATCAAGGATATCAACCGTCGCATGAGCATCGGTGAGGCCAAGGCCCGCCGTGCGAAGAAAGAGATGGTTGAGGCCAACTTGCGTCTGGTTATCTCCATCGCCAAGAAGTACACCAACCGCGGTCTGCAGTTCCTGGATCTGATCCAGGAAGGCAACATCGGTCTGATGAAGGCGGTAGACAAGTTTGAATACCGTCGTGGCTACAAGTTCTCGACCTATGCAACCTGGTGGATCCGTCAGGCCATTACCCGCTCCATCGCGGATCAGGCCCGTACCATCCGTATCCCGGTACACATGATCGAAACCATCAACAAGCTCAACCGTATCTCCCGTCAAATGCTGCAGGAGATGGGTCGTGAACCGAACCCGGAAGAGCTGGCCATGCGCATGGGCATGCCGGAAGACAAGATCCGCAAGGTACTGAAAATCGCCAAAGAGCCTATCTCCATGGAGACGCCCATCGGTGATGATGAAGACTCCCACTTGGGCGACTTCATCGAAGATACCACCCTGGCTCTGCCGGCCGATGCAGCAACCAGCGAAAGCCTGCGCAACGCGACCCGCGAAGTACTGGCCGGCCTGACTGCTCGCGAAGCCAAGGTGCTGCGGATGCGTTTCGGTATCGACATGAACACTGACCACACCCTCGAGGAAGTGGGCAAGCAGTTCGACGTTACCCGTGAGCGTATTCGTCAGATCGAAGCCAAGGCTCTGCGCAAACTGCGCCACCCGAGCCGCTCGGAAGTGCTGCGCAGCTTCCTGGACGAATAGTCCTGACCCCGTGTCAAACTGCTCTGCCAAAGCCCCGCCATGCGGGGCTTTGTTTTATCCATCCTGTTCCGGCATGCCCCCGGCTCCAGCTGGACAATTAGTCGCCAAGTGGTTGATATGCCTATAGACTGCCCTTTCCTCTTCCCCTATAATCCACGCCGCTAAATGCACAATTTGGCCCCTTAGCTCAGTTGGTCAGAGCAGTCGACTCATAATCGATTGGTCGTGGGTTCAAGTCCCCCAGGGGCCACCAAATTGAAAAAGGCCGCTCATCATGAGCGGCCTTTTTGCATCTGCGGATCGGGCAATGTCCAGTGATGAGATCGATGAAGTCATAAGAAAAGACCCGCCATGGGCGGGTCTGGGCAGGGTCCGGATCAGGCACCTCGAGCGAGGGCAAGGAGCCTAATGCTGAGCCTCAGGTCTGCTCGTCGCGACGCTGGTTTGAGGCGTGACGGGGAAGCGCGGGCAGCATCCGGATCACCAGACTGCTGCGCTGACGCCACGAGGTGAACCCAATGGCCAGCAGATGCAGTGCGATCATGCCCTGCAGTGCCCAGGTGCACCAGACGTGCCAATCATCAGCCCCCAGATCAAACCCCATCTCGGTATTCTGGAACCAGCCGGTACCGGCAGTTGCCAGCACCAGCAACCAGAGCGCCCATACCGCCAACTTGCCGCTGCCATGATGGCCTGGCGCCGGTGGCAACCGTTCACGCATCTCGTGTATCTGCTGGCGAAAATCCTCACCTTTGGGGATGAGGGCGCCCAGGCGGGCGTAGCCACGGGCAAAGGTGAGCCCCCAGAGCAAACGCACGGAGACCAGCGCGATGGCCGTATAACCGAGCCACTCGTGCCAATCCTCTCCCGCCTCATTGAGCCAGAGATTGCCGATACAGATGGCCGCCACACCCCAATGGGTCAGGCGAACCACTGCATCCCAGCGAAAGGGATCACCCTTTTTGCTTGGCATACTTGTGATACTCCTTCTTCAGGTCGTTGACCTTGGCCAGATGCTCGCGCGCCTTGGCTTCGTCACCGGCCTTGAGCGCCGCCAGGCTGGCATCCAGCTCGGTCTGAACCTCATTCATGCCCTCGAGGAACTTCTCCTTCTTGGCGGCAGGCATGTTCTTCTGCTTGGCGATGTCGAGCTGAGCCTTCATCTCGTTGATGTGCTTCTCCATGGTAGCCGCATCATCAGCCTTGACCGCCTGCTTGTAGTTGAAGCCAATCTTCTTCATCGGCTGTTCCAGATCGCCAGCCATGGCAGGCAATGCGATCAGACCGAACATCAGGGGCAACAGCAGGGGGCGAACAGTTTTCAACATGGGATTTCCTTATATAACAACATGCTCAAATTATTAGGGTCACCTATGAATCCAAACAGGAATTCATCACCAGCATAATGCCATGACTCATGGTGAAGCGTTTGTGAAAAATGATATTTTTTGTGGCAAATGGTGACAAGAGTGCCTCGCTTGTTAACCACAGCAACATGAATGCATCGGCAATAAGGCACTTTTCGGCATAAAAAACCCCGCCATTGGCGGGGCTTGTCACTGCGGTTACCGTTCATCAACCAGCCTGCTGTTCACGCTCGATGGCGCGCCAGCCGATGTCATTGCGATAGAAGACACCATCCCACTGGATCCGCGCAGCCAGCTGATAGGCGCGCTGCTGTGCTTCAGCCACAGTGTGGCCCAGCGCGGTGGCGCACAACACCCGGCCACCGGCGGTCACTACGGTATCGCCCTCAAGGCGGGTACCCGCGTGGAATACCTTCTCGCCGCTCGCCTCTTCCACCGGCAGGCCGCTGATGGCCTTGCCCTGCTGGTAGTCGCCGGGATAACCGCCAGCTGCCAGCACCACACCAATGGCTACGCGGGGATCATAATTCGCTTCTACCTGATCCAGCTTGCCGGCACAGGCGGCCAGACAGAGTTCCACCAGATCGGAGCGCATCCGCAGCATGATGGGCTGGGTCTCGGGATCGCCGAAACGGCAGTTGAATTCGATCACCTTGGGATTGCCCTGACCGTCGATCATCAGGCCAGCGTAGAGGAAACCTGTGTAGACGTTGCCCTCGGCCGCCATGCCGCGCACGGTCGGCATGATCACCTGCTCCATCACCTTGCGGTGTACTTCATCAGTCACCACTGGCGCCGGCGAATAGGCGCCCATACCGCCGGTATTGAGACCGGTATCGCCATCCCCTACCCGCTTGTGATCCTGACTGGTCGCCATCGGCAGCACATGCTCGCCATCGACCATAACGATGAAGCTCGCCTCTTCCCCTTCCAGGAACTCCTCGATCACCACCCGGGCACCGGCGTCGCCAAAGGCATTGCCGGAGAGCATGTCGCGCACGGCCTCTTCCGCCTCGGTCAGGGTCATCGCCACGATCACCCCCTTGCCTGCGGCCAGACCATCGGCCTTGATGACGATGGGTGCCCCCTTCTCGCGCAGATAGGCCAGCGCTGGCTCCACCTCGGTGAAGTTCTGGTACTCGGCAGTAGGGATGGCGTGACGGGCCAGAAAATCCTTGGCGAAGGCCTTGGAGCCCTCCAGCTGGGCAGAAGCCGCGGTCGGACCGAAGATGGCCAGCCCCTCGGCACGGAAGGCATCGACCACCCCTTTCACCAGCGGCGCTTCCGGGCCGACGATGGTCAGACCGATGCGCTGCTCCTTGGCAAACGCCAGCAGAGCCGGGATATCGGTAGCTGCGATGGCCACGTTCTCGATGCTCCCTTCGTGTGCGGTGCCGGCATTGCCGGGGGCGACGAAGACCCGGGTCACCAGAGGGGATTGCTTGGCCTTCCAGGCCAGGGCGTGTTCGCGGCCACCATTGCCAATGATCAGTACTTTCATCGTATCGCTCGCTTCTATGTGGGTCACAGGCTTCCGCCAGAGGGAAGCCGGTCGCAATAGTCAGTGGAAAAGAGACAACAAAAGGGCCGCCCGTGGCGGCCCTGATCCATCAGTGACGGAAGTGGCGCATGTTGGTAAAGACCATGCACATGCCGTGCTCGTCGGCAGCGTCGATCACCTCCTGATCACGCATTGAGCCACCCGGCTGGATCACGCAGGAGATACCGGCTGCGGCGGCGGCATCGATGCCGTCGCGGAACGGGAAGAAGGCATCGGAGGCCATGACGGAGCCCGCCACGGTCAGCCCTTCATCTGCCGCCTTGATACCGGCAATCTTGGCCGAATAGACGCGGCTCATCTGGCCGGCGCCAACGCCGATGGTCTGGCCATCTTTGGCGTAGACAATGGCATTGGATTTGACGAACTTGGCCACTTTCCAGCAGAACAGCAGATCTTGCAGCTCGGCCTCGGTCGGCTGACGCTTGCTGACCACGGTCAGGTCACCCAAAGTCACCATGCCGAGATCGCGCACCTGCACCAGCAGGCCGCCGTTGACGCGCTTGAGGTCAAACCCTTGCGCCGGTGCAGTCCACTGACCGCATTCGAGCAGACGCACGTTCTGCTTGGCAGCGACCGCTTCGCGGGCCTCCTGACTGACAGTCGGGGCGATGATCACCTCGACGAACTGACGCTCGACGATGGCCTTGGCGGTGGCGCCATCCAGTTCGCGGTTGAAGGCGATGATGCCGCCAAAGGCGGAGGTGGGATCGGTCTGGTAGGCGCGATCGTAGGCACTCAGCAGGTCGTTACCGACGGCCACGCCGCAGGGGTTGGCATGCTTGACGATGACGCAGGCCGGCTCGCTGAACTCCTTCACGCACTCCAGCGCCGCATCGGTGTCGGCGATGTTGTTGTAGGAGAGCGCCTTGCCCTGCAGCTGGACAGCGCTGGAGACGGAACCCGGCGCGGCATGCTCCTCGGCATAGAAAGCAGCAGCCTGATGGCTGTTCTCGCCGTAGCGCATGTCCTGCTTCTTGATGAACTGGCTATTGAAGGTGCGCGGGAAGCGGGACTCCTCGTCACCCTCCTTGTTGTCACCATAAGAGGGCACCATGGTACCGAAGTAGTTGGCGATCATGCCGTCGTAGGCAGCGGTGTGCTCGAAGGCGGCGATGGCCAGATCGAAACGGGTGGCCAGTTTCAGGCTGTTGCCGTTGGCATCCATCTCGCGAATAACCCGATCGTAGTCGGCAGCTTTGACCACGATCGCGACATCTTTGTGGTTTTTAGCCGCAGAGCGAACCATGGTCGGGCCGCCGATGTCGATGTTCTCGACCGCATCGGCCAAGGTGCAGCCCTCTTTGGCAACGGTAGCAGCAAAGGGGTAGAGGTTGACGACAACCATGTCGATGGGGGAGATAGCGTGCTGGGCCATGATGGCGTCATCCTGATCCCGACGGCCGAGAATACCACCATGAACCTTGGGGTGCAGGGTCTTGACCCGGCCATCCATCATTTCAGGGAAACCCGTGTAGTCGGAGACCTCGGTCACCGGCAGACCCGCCTCGCCGAGCAACTTGGCAGTACCGCCAGTAGAGAGCAGGGCGACGCCGCGTTCGTTGAGTGCCTTGGCAAATTCCAGAATGCCGGTTTTGTCAGACACACTCAGCAGTGCACGGCGAATGGGTCGAGCTTGTTCCATCACACTATCGTCCTCAACATAACGGGGACCGTTCCATGGGAGGCGAGGCTCAACACAGAGAGTCCCCAAATAAATGGAAGTGGGGGGATTTCGCAAACCACTCTCGCCACAGGCCTGACAACGGCAAAAGTGCTTTAAGAAATGCCCGCTTGGTGCGGCGCTCTCTTATGGGCGCGTATTCTACACAAAAAATGTGACGGGTGGTGGATTTTTTAAATAGCAAAACCCTTGCGTGGCGCGGCGTTAAACGTTTGCCACTTGATTTTCGCCAAACGTTTGCCATTTAAGGGTTTTATGGCAAAAGAGCGGCCAAACCAACTTTTGTCTGCCCCTTTTATGCCCTTGGCTGGCAATCGTCCGGCAAAGGGGTGATAGTGGGTTCCGGTTTTGTTGAGTCGCATATCCAACGGGAGAAAAGGGCATGTACCGGATCGGTGAACTGGCCAAGGCGTGCGGGGTCAAGGCGGATACCCTGCGTTTTTACGAGAAGAACGGGCTCATCTCGCCGGGGATCCGTAACGAGTCTGGCTACCGTCTCTATAGCGAGCAGGACAAGCGACGGCTGGAGTTCATCATTCGCGCCAAGTCGGTGGGATTCTCGCTGGCCGATATCGGCGAGCTGCTCGACCTCGATACCAACAAGGCCAAGGTCACCTGTCAGGAGGTAAAAGCGGTAGCTGACACCAAGCTGGCCCAAGTGGAGCAGAAGATCATCGAACTGACCCGCTTTCGCGACAACCTGCGCGAGCTCTCCAATATCTGCTGCGGCGGGCCGCGCTCGGCGGAGCACTGCGCCATTCTGGAGACGCTGGAGTCGGGAGCTCCCGCTCATCACGAGCATCATAACCACGATGAGCATGACCACGTTGGCTGACGGCACCAGCCCGCTCATTGCACCAGCGGCGATTTGGTGACAAACTCGCCGCGTTTTTAACCGGTGCCAGTGCATCCGGTTACCGGGCACTCATCTGAAGAGGCGCCCGCTGCAAAAACCGCCATCCCGACACAAGAGTCAACACAGCAAGAGCAAGAAGAGGAGCCATCATGGCCAAGATTCGGGTCGACCAACCCGCCCTCCCCCGTGAGGAAGATGCGCAAGGGGGTAACTATGCCCACCAGCGCGGCGAGATAAAGGATAACCATCTGCACGCCCTGCTCTCCGATCCGCTGTTTCGCAGCCGGGTCGAGCGCAACAAGAAGGGCAAGGGGAGTTACCAGCGCAAGGCCAAATTTGGCAAGCGGTGGGAGCCCGGCCAACAGCAGATGATCCGCGTCTGCTGCTGAGCGGGTTTCTACCGACCATAAACAATCAGGGCGCCAATGGCGCCCTGATTGTTTTGACAGAAGAAGCGATTTGGCAACGCCAACTCACCGCCTCAAAAGCGCGACTCAACAGGACGCTTACTCATCCATAAACAGTTCGAGCAGCACGTTGAGATAGCGATGACCGAGGGTGGTAAGCTGCCAGCTGTCGCCCAGATCGTCGATCAGCTCCTTGCTCTGTGCAATGGTCAGCACCGTCTCCACCCGCTCCAGTGGCAAGCCGGTATAGGCCTCGAACTCCGCCTTGGGGGCCGGTTCAAACAGGCGGAAGCGGTTCATAAAGTATTCGAGCGGCAGATCGTCTGCCGTCACCTGCCACTGCTCGTCCAGATAGGTGCGGCTCTTGTCCAGATACCCTTTCGGATGCTTCACCTTGGCAGTGCGCAGGATCTGCTGATCCGCGAGATCAGTCACTTTGCCGTGGGCACCGCAACCAATCCCCAGGTAGTCGCCAAAGCGCCAGTAGTTGAGGTTGTGACTGCACTGATAGCCCTCTTTGGCGTAAGCCGAGATCTCGTACTGGCGATAACCACTGGCGGTGAGCATGGCGTGGCCCTGTTCGTAGATGTCCCACAGGGTGTCATCTTCCGGCAACTTGGGAGGTTTGGAGGCAAACGCCGTGTTCGGCTCTATGGTGAGCTGATACCAGGAGAGGTGCGGCGGGGCGCAGTCGATTGCCTGCTGCAGATCATAAAGAGCGTCATCCAGACTCTGATCCGGCAGACCGTGCATCAGGTCCAGATTGAAGGTGGGCAACTTGATGGCATGGGCCAGTGCGGCGGCCTTGCGCGCCTCTTCCGGGCCGTGGATACGCCCAAGCCGGGTCAGCTTCTCCTGCTGGAAGCTCTGCACACCGATGGAGATGCGGTTGATGCCGGCGCGCTGGAAACCGGCAAACTTGTCCGCTTCCACCGTACCCGGGTTAGCCTCCATGGTGATCTCGCAATCTGCAGTGAGCGGAATGCGGGCCCGAACCCCATCCAGCAGGGTTTGCATCGCCTCGACCGTCAGCAGGCTGGGGGTACCGCCACCGATAAAGATCGAGGAGAGCGGCCGTCCCTGCGCCCACTTCAGATCCTGATCTAGATCCTCCAGCAGGGCGGCGACATATTCGAGGTGAGGCAACTCCCCTTTCTGGGCATGGGAGTTGAAGTCACAGTAAGGGCACTTCTGGACGCACCAGGGCACATGAATATAGAGAGAGAGCGGCGGCAGTTGCAGCATGGACGTTCCAATAAAACGGGGGCTCAAGGCCCCCATTGTAGATGACAATATGCGATGGGCGGTGGAGGCTTAACTCAGTGAGCCGCCAGCGCCGCTTTCAGTTTGGCCAGCGCCTGGGCACGGTGGCTCAGCTGGTTCTTCAGCTCGGCCGGCATCTGGGCCGCAGTGCAGTCGTGGTCCGGCACGAAGAAGACGGGGTCATAGCCAAAACCATGCTGACCACGCTGCTCATCGATGATCATCCCTTCCCAGCTTGCCTGACAGATGATGGGGGTAGGATCGTCGGCGTGGCGCATATAGACCAGCACACACCAGAAACGGGCGCTCTTGAGATAATCGGGCGCACCTTTGAGCTCAGCCAGCAACTTCTCGATATTGGCCTTGTCACCGGCCCCCTGACCAGCAAAGCGGGCGGAGTAGACCCCGGGACGACCCTGCAGCAGATCCACTTCCAGACCGGAGTCATCGGCAACGGCGGGCAGGCCGGTGATACGGGCGGCATGGCGCGCTTTGATAATGGCGTTTTCAACGAAGGTGGTGCCGGTCTCGTCGGCATCGGAGACAGCAAACTCGCTCTGCGGGATCACCTGGATCTTCATGTCGGCCAGCATGGCGGCCAACTCCTTCACCTTTTTCTGGTTACCTGTTGCCAGGACAAGCTTGTTCATCGAGCACCTCCGCAAAAATAATCAGCGCATTCTATGCGGCGCAAGCGTTTAGTAAAAGCGCCAATTACAGCAGCAGCCATGGCTTGAGCGGGAGTTAACCCCCTTTCAATAGAGCGCTTTTTGATACATGTTTCCACAGAGGAATAACCAAAGTGATTAAATACCATTTCTATTCATTACTTTGAGCCAGTAGACTCGCGCACCAATTCAATTCCGGCTGATAGAGAGGTGACAGATGCCATTGATTCTTTTACTTGTACTGCTGGTGCTGTTCAGCCCGTTGGCCATCGACATCTACCTGCCCGCCATTCCGCAGATGGCCGAACAGCTCGGGGCGGAAGTGACCCTGATGCAGGGCACCATCACCTGGTTCCTGTTCAGCATGGGGCTGGGACAACTGCTGGTCGGGCCGCTGGCCGACCGCTATGGCCGCAAGCCGGTTGCTCTGGGCGGCGTTCTGCTCTACGGTCTGAGCGCGCTGGGCGCAGGGTTCGCCGCCAGCCTCGGTGAACTGATGCTGGCGCGAGTACTGCAGGGCTTTGGCGCCTGCGCCACCTCGGTCGCCGCCTTCTCGGTGGTGCGTGACAGCTATGGTCCGAAAAAGAGCGGCCAGATGATCTCCTATCTCAATGGTGCCATCTGCTTTATCCCGGCCCTTGCCCCCCTGCTCGGTGGCTGGCTCACCGCCAAGGCGAGCTGGTCGGCCAACTTCTGGTTTATGGCCGGTTATGCGCTCATCGTCGGCAGCTGGCTGCTGTGGCGGATGCCGGAGACCCGCCCTGAGGTGACCCGCAGCGAAGGGGCCCTCATCAGCTGGTCGCGCTACAGCCCGGTACTGCGCTCCCCCAGCTTCCTGTTCAACGCGGCGCTGTGCATGCTGGCGATGGCGGTGATCCTCGCCTATGTCACCGCTGCGCCGGTACAACTGATGGTGAAGCTGGGACTGGATATGAGCGGCTTTAGCTACTGGTTTACCGCCAACGCCGCGCTCAACATTCTGGCCTGTTTCATGGCGCCGCGCTTTATCGCCAAGGTGGGGCCAAGACGCACCCTGCGTATCGGCCTGCTGGTATTGATGCTCTCGGCCATCGCCCTGACGCTGGCCATGCACATAGAACATCCGCTGGCGATGATGGGTCCGGTATTCCTCTCCAGCATCGGCTTTGCCATGATCCTGGGTTCGGCCGCCGGGATGGCGCTGGCACCGTTCGGCCACTGCGCCGGTACCGCTGCCGCCCTACTCGGCCTGTTCCAGATGAGCGGCTCCGGTGCCCTGGTTGGCCTGACCGGCGCCCTGATGCACGACCCGCTCAGCCAGCTGGCACTGCATATGTGGCTGCTGCTGCCGCCCCTGGTGATGCTGATGACACGCCGCGGACGCCGCTTGTGTTTGCAATAAATCCTGTGCTCTGATGGGCACACTCAGGGGGCCATGGGCCCCCTTCTCGTTTGTCACTCGACGTCAGCGGAGAACACTGATGAGCCACTCTCTCAACGCCGCCCTGGTGGGCTATGGCTTTGCAGGCAAGACCTTCCACGCCCCCTTCCTCTCCACCACGCCCGGTCTGTCCCTGAGCTGGATAGTCAGCAGCGATGCTGCCAAGGTGCTGGCCGATCTGCCCGGCTGCCGGGTCGGTTCACTGGAAGAAGTGCTGAGCGATGAGACCATCGATCTGGTGGTGATCGCCACCCCCAACGATACCCACGCTCCTCTGGCCCGTCAGGCGCTGCTGGCAGGCAAACATGTCGTCATCGACAAGCCCTTTGCGCTGGATCTGGCCGAAGCGGCAGAGCTGGTCGAGCTGGCCGAAAAGCAGCAGCGGCTGCTCAGCATCTTCCACAACCGCCGTTGGGACGGGGATTTTCTTACCGTGCGCCGTTTGATTGCCGAGGGGACACTGGGGCAGATCGCCCAGTTCGAGTCGCACTTCGATCGCTATCGCCCCGAAGTGCGCCAGCGCTGGCGTGAAGCGGGTGGCCCGGGTTCCGGCCTCTGGTTCGATCTCGGCCCCCATGTGCTGGATCAGGCGCTACAGCTGTTCGGCCAACCGGACTGGCTGCAGGCAGACCTTGCCGGACAGCGCCCCGGCGCCCTGGCTGATGACTACTTCCATGTGGTGCTGGGCTATGGTGAACGGTCTGGCGAGATGCGAGTGATCCTGCATGGCAGCTGTCTGGTATCGGCCGCCATGCCCCGCTTTGTCATTCACGGCAGTCAGGGCTCGTTCGTCAAATTCGGTATGGATGTGCAGGAAGATCAGCTCAAGCTGGGCAAGCGGCCACCGGCAGCGGATTGGGGGCTGGATAGCGAACCCGGTCAACTCAGTCGTATCGTGGATGGCCAATTGCAGCAACAGAGCCTGACCGGCGCAGCGGGGGATTACGGCGCCTACTACCGCGGTGTCTGTGCCGCCATCAGAGGTGAGGGAGATAACCCGGTACCGGCTACGGAAGCGTTGGCGGTGATGGCTCTGCTGGACCTTGCCCGCGAGAGCAACCGCTTGGGGCAACGGCTGAGCTGTCAGAAGCTGTCTGACTAACGCGGTGCAGCTTGCCGCTCTGACAGATATGGATACCGTTTAAACTGCCAATCAACATCAATAACTTGGTGGTTTATTGTGCATCAACCACAAATAAGCGGCATCTTGTATTGATATCAGTCGTTGCAGTGGAGCTTTTTATCCACTGCACGAAAAAATGTCATTGTGATATCCGTTTTCATCGGTAACCAATGGGGCTATATTGCGCCCGCCTGCCTGAGTCCCGGCCTCTTGTTTTATTCCGGGTCACGGTGGGCGCAGTGATGGTTGTTCCGACCATCTCTCCATCTTTTTTTGAGGGAATGCACATGAACAAAGTACTGGTAGCCGGTATCCTGGGTCTGATGTTGACCGCTTGCGGTCAGAAAGAAGAAAAAGCTGCCGCACCTGCTGCTGCTCCGGCCGCCGAAGTTGCTGCAACTGTAGAAAAAGCCGCTAGCGAAGCCACCTCTACCGTAGAGAAAGCCACCTCCGAAGCGACTGCAACCGTTGAAAAAGCTGCTGACGAAGCTGCTACCAAGGTTGAAGCTGCAGTGAGCGATGCCAAGGCCAACTAAGCCTGCACCTCATTGAAAGACGGGCCCCATGGGCCCGTTTTTTTTATCTGCCGCTCAAGGCGCCGGATTAATCAGCGAGGTGAGGATGTGATCCTCCCAGCGGCCATTGATCATCAGATACTCCCGCGCATACCCCTCCCGCTCGAATCCGAGTCGCTCCAGCAAGGCGCCGCTACGCAGGTTGGCGGGCATATAGCAGGCCATGATGCGATGCAGTCCCTGCTCGCGAAACAGATAGTCGATGGCGGCAGTCAGGATCTCCTGCATCAGCCCCAGCCCCTCATGCTGCCGGTCGATGGCATAGCCGAGGTGACACGCCTTGAAGATCCCCATCATGATGTTGCTGAAGTTGCAGGTGGCGATCACCCGCTCACCAGACGGATCGAGCGCCACCAGATTGACACCGGTGCCGTTGAAAAACTGGCTGTAGCTATCCTGCAGCCGGTTATGCCAGTAAGAAAGCGTGTAGAAATGGTCGTCGCGCAGCGGCTCCCACGGGGTAAGGTGGTCGCGATTGCGCCGGTAAAAGTCGAGGATCATAGGGGCCTGATCGGGGGTCAGCAGCGTCAGGTGGGCTCGCGGGGTTTTGATATGGGGGAGCGCCATCAGGAGTCTCTCTGCCCAAGCCATTCGTCGCGCAGCAGGCTGTAGTGAACATGATCCACGACCCGGGAACCGAGCCGCTCCGCGCGCCGGGTAATCCCCTCCTGCTGCATCCCGAGCCGCTCGCAGACGGCTCTGCTGGGCTCATTGTCGGTCGCGGCAGTGATCTCCACCTTCTCCATCCCCATCTCCTCAAAGGCGTGATGGATCAGCGCATGACAAGCCCGGGTAATTATGCCGTTGCCCTGCCAGCGCTCCGCCAGCCAGTAGCCGATGACTACCTTGCCCAGATCGTGATCGATGCTGTTGTAGCCAATGACCCCAACCACCTCCCCCTGATACTCGATGGCGGTGGTCAGCCCCTCGCCACGGGCAAACTTCTCGATGGCATGACGGATAAAAGTTGCGCTGTCGGCTGAACGCAAAATGAAAGGGGGCCAGGGCAGCCATTGGGAGAGGTACTCCCGGTTGTCATTGCAGAGGGCAAACAGCTCGCTCGCCATGTCTGGCTGCAAGAAGAGCAGCGCCAGCTCGTCATCCAACTGCCATGAAAACATGGGATTCTCCTTTTAAATCAGTCGCCAAAACATGGGGCAGCCCCAATGTAGCCAATCGCAACTTGGCACGCCAGCCACTTTTGCCGCCTCCTCATTTCCCCTCTTGGTACGAAGAGGCGGCAGCCCAGAACTATTTATCTCCCTCCAAAGAGGAGGGTGGCTCTCTGAAACCGGATAACTCTCTTTGAACGGCTCCTTTTGATGCCCAAAATGGGCCATTCAGCAGATTCTGCTACCCCTCTGTGCTGCGCTGTCACATCTGACAGGAGGCACTTTTTTACCCCCGAACTAGCTTGAAAACGCCCGACCTAGGGTCGGTTCAACAACATCATCGATTTAAGGAAAGAAGAGATGAATAAAGTATTTCTGGCCGTAGCACTGGCCTGTTGGGGAGGTGCCGCCATGGCGGCACAAGAGGTCGAGATCAACGTTAACGCAAGCAGCGCCAGAGCCATGTCTGGCCTTAATGCCGGCTCCGGCACATTGCAGCTGGAAGATGGCGAGTTTCGTCAGGTGCGGGTAGTCAAACTGCCCAACGGACAACAGCGGATCCGCTACGAGCAGACCTGGAACGGCATTCCGGTAATGGGCCAGGTCGTGGTGGCCGACAAGAGCCTGAGCGGCCAGCTGCAGCAGGCCAGCGGGCGCATGCTGCGCCAGATTGATCAGGATGTGGCAAGCCCGGTCGCAACCCTCTCGCCACAGGATGCCGCCAGCAAGGCCAAGGCGGGCAGCAAGGGGAGCAACGAGCAGATCAAGCTTTACGTGATGCAGGACGAGAACGGTCTGGCCCGACTGGTCTATCAGGTCTCCTTCGTTGCGGAAGGTGACAAACCGAGCCGCCCCTTTGTCATCCTCGATGCCCAGAGCGGCGAGGAGCTCAAACGCTGGGAGGGGATCAACCACAAGGACGCCACCGGCCCCGGGGGCAACATCAAAACCGGCAAATACTTCTATGGCACCGACTTTGGCCCGCTCATCGTCGATGACAGCTGCCGCATGACCAGCCCCAACGTCGATACCATCAACCTCAACCACGCCACCTCTGGCGGCACCATTCACCAGTTCACCTGCCCGGAGAACCGGGTCAAGGAGATC
Organism: Aeromonas sp. SER; assembly: GCF_038739615.1. NCBI lineage: Bacteria > Pseudomonadati > Pseudomonadota > Gammaproteobacteria > Aeromonadales > Aeromonadaceae > Aeromonas > Aeromonas sp. SER. Next base: position 29,878 of record NZ_JBCGFC010000008.1, read on the forward strand.
AACGGTGCCTACTCACCGCTCAACGACGCCCACTACTTCGGCAACGTGGTATTCGACATGTACCGCAACTGGTACAACACGGCGCCATTGACCTTCAAGCTGAAGATGCGGGTTCACTACAGCAAGAATTACGAGAACGCCTTCTGGGATGGCAGCCAGATGACCTTCGGGGACGGGGCCACCACCTTCTACCCGCTGGTAAGCCTCGACGTGGCAGCCCACGAGGTGAGCCACGGCTTTACCGAACAGAACTCGGGGCTGGTCTACTCGGGGCAATCCGGGGGGATCAACGAGGCCTTCTCCGACATGGCGGGGGAAGCGGCCGAGTTCTACATGAAGGGGAGCAACGACTGGCTGGTCGGGGCGCAGATCTTCAAGGGCAACGGCTCCCTGCGCTACTTCGAGGATCCGACCCGTGATGGCAAATCCATCGGCCATGCCAGCGACTACTACGACGGCATCGACGTGCACCACAGCTCTGGGGTCTATAACCGCGCCTTCTACCTGCTGGCCAACAGCAGCGGCTGGAACACCCGCAAGGCGTTCGAGGTGTTCGTGCTGGCCAACCGCCTCTACTGGGGTGCCAACACCGACTACCAACAAGGGGCTTGCGGCGTCAGCCGGGCAACTGCCGATCTGGGCTACAACAAGGCCGATGTGGTGCGGGCCTTCCAGACCGTCGGGGTCGATGCCAGCTGCGGTACGACACCGCCAAGCGACAACGAGCTGAAAAATGGCGTGCCGCTGAGCAATCTCTCCGCCAGCAAGGGGGGCAAGCTCAACTACACCCTGACCGTACCGGCGGGCACCAAGTCACTGCAGATCAACAGCAGCGGCGGCACCGGTGATGCCGACCTTTACGTCCGCTTTGGCTCTGCCCCCACCAGCAGCAGCTACGACTGCCGTCCCTACAAGGGCGGTAACAACGAAAGCTGCTCGTTCACCAATCCCAAGGCAGGTACCTGGTACGTCCAGCTCTCCGGCTTTGCTGCATTCAGTGGCGTGACCCTCAAGGCCAGCTACTGATCCTCCGGCGCGGGGGCAACCCCGCGCCCTTTACTCCTTGCGCCACCTTTTGGCCAGTGACCGGGCCATGGCCAGTACCGTCTCTCTGGCGGGATTGGGCCGCTTGCCACCGCGCCAGGCCATCATGACGTCCCAGTGATCCTGCGGCAAATTGACCACATCGAGCCTGATCAGTCGCCCCATCTCCAGATCCCGCGCAATCGCCAGCTCCGGCATCAAAGTGATAAAGCCGTGCTCCAGCGCCAGTTCCCGCGCCGCACTGGCCGGTTGTATGCCGTGAATGGGGCTGGCAACTCGGCGGATCCGCCGCAACTGCTGAATGAAGGCATCACACCCCGGCCCCCACACCTGGGGGGCCAGCCGCTGATCGGCGATATCTTCCAACGTGAGGCCGTGGCAGCCTGCCAGGGGATGGAGCGGTGAGGCGATGGCGATGATGGGAGAGCAGCAGAGCAGCTCCATCTGCAGGCCGGAGACCGGCGGGCGTTTGAGCACAAAGCCGATATCCGCCTCCCCAGTCAGCAGCGCCTGCATGATGTCGCCCGAGTGATCCGTGGTGCAGCGGATCTCGAACGGCTCGTCCACCAGCTCCATCAACAACGAGCCAAACACCACCGAGGTGAGCGAAGGAAGGCTGGAGAGACGGATACAGGGCAGTGCCGGTGCTCCCTGTAGTGCCAACCGTCCTTCACTCAGGGTGGCCAGCGCCGAGCGAGCGGCAGGGAGAAACTCCTCGCAGGCACGGGTCGGCGTCACACCGCGCCGATGACGCTGAAACAGTGGGGCACCGAGGCTCACCTCCAGCTGGGCAATCCGCTGGCTCACCAGTGGTTGTGACCAGCCGCGGATGGCTGCGGCCTGACTAAAACTGCCCAGCTCGGCCACATCCAGCAGCAGTTGCAGATCGTCCAGATCCATAGACATAAATAATCCTGATATGAAATATAGGTAGTTGTCGTCTACCACTATATCTAAACCCTCTCCAGAATGAAGTTATCTGTAAATGAGAGGGCGTTATGGTCGATAGGGCGAGGTTTTGGGGACGCTGGTTTCTGGCGCTGGATACCACACTGGTGATCCTGGGTTTCTTTGTAGTGATGCCGATGATCAGCCTGCGCTTCGTCGACCAGCTCGGCTGGGCCGCCGGTCTGGTAGGTCTGGCGCTCGGGCTGCGCCAGCTGACCCAGCAGGGGCTGGGGATCTTCGGCGGTTCGCTCGCCGACCGTTTCGGCGCCCGCCCGCTCATCGTCACCGGTATGCTGCTGCGGGCCATCGGCTTCGCTACGCTGGCCTGGGCCGACAGCGGCGCCATGCTCATCTTCTCCTGCTTCCTCTCCGGACTGGGCGGTTGCCTGTTTGACCCGCCCCGGGCCGCGCTGGTGATCAAGTTCACCCGCCCTCATGAACGGGGCCGTTTCATCTCCCTGCTGATGATGCTGGAGAGCGCAGGTGCCGTCACCGGCGCCCTGCTCGGCAGCTGGCTGCTGCGCTTTGACTTCACCTACGTCTGTCTGCTGGGCGCCGGACTCTTCACGCTGGCAGCACTCTGCAACTGGACGCTGTTGCCCGCCTATCGCCTCTCCATCAAGCCGACGCCGATGCGTCAGGGATTAGGCAAGGTGCTGGCGGATCGCGCCTTCTGCCGGCTGGTGCTGATCTTAAGCGGCTACTACATGCTCTGGGTGCAGGTAATGCTGATCTTCCCCATTCTGGTCAAACAGCTATCCGGCAGCACCACCGCCGTGGGGTGGATGTACAGCCTGGAGACGGCGCTGTCACTGGCGCTGCTCTACCCCATCGCCCGTTTCAGCGAACGGCGCTATCGCCTCGAGAATCGCCTGCTGGCAGGCATCCTGATGATGACGGTGGGGATAGGTCTGGTCGCTTTCGTCAGCACCCTCTCCGGCCTCTTCGTGCTGCTGGCCTGCTTCTATCTCGGGATCATCATCTGCGAACCAGCCCGGGAGACCCTGATGACACGGCTGGCCAATCCGGCAGCCCGGGGCAGCTATATGGGTTTTAGCAGGCTCGGCCTCGCCGTCGGCGGCATGACCGGTTACGTGGGGGGCGGCTCGCTCTACGATTACGCCATGCAGCAGGGACAACCCGCTCTCCCATGGCTGGTGCTGGGTACGGTGGGCGTGGCCACCATGCTGCTGCTTGCCCACTGCTTCTCCCGCCGTCCGGAACTGGCCGCCAGAGCCGCAGCCTGACGAGCGCTACCCTGCGGCAGCCCCGAGGGCTGCCGCTATTGCTAGTCCGCCGGAACGATAAAAAAGTTGCGCATTACAACTTTTTGACTATTTTAGTTGTCAGGCACAACTAAACAGGAAATCCCGACATGGATCCCCGTCCCCTGCGCGCCCTGTCGCGCGATCTGGTTCGTGAACTTGGCATGCTCTCCCAGCACTGTGGCCAGCTGGCACTCACTCCCATCGAAGCACACCTGCTGATCGAGCTGGAGAGCGCACCGGCCACCAACCAGCAACTGGCCGAGAAACTGCGTATCGACAAATCCAATGCCAGCCGCCCGCTGGCCCGCCTGGCCGAACGCGACCTTATCAGCTGGCATCCCCACCCCTCCGATGGCCGCAGCAAGGAGGCCCGCCTCACAGCCGAGGGTCAGGCGATGCTGCTGACGCTGCATCGGGAGATGGATCACGCCATGGAAGAGATGCTAGCGCAGCTGAGCCAATCCGAGCGCGAGCAGCTGTGGAGCGGCATGCTGCTCTACCGCAGCGCTCTCTCCCGCGCTCGCCGCCAGCAGGGCTACCATATTCGCCCTATCACAGAAGCAGACAATCCCCGCATCGCGACCGTTATCCGCACCGTCTCGGCGGAGTACGGGCTCACCGCCGACAAGGGATATGGCGTCTCGGATCCCAATCTGGACAGGCTCTATCAAACCTATCAGGAGGAGGCGAGCCGCTACTGGGTCATCGCTGGGCCGGACGGTTCCATCCTCGGTGGCGGTGGCATAGCGCCGCTGGCTGGAGAAGAGGGAGTCTGCGAATTGCAGAAGATGTACTTCCTGCCCGCCCTGCGTGGTCTGGGTCTGGGCAAGCGGCTGGTGTTGCAGGCGCTGGACGAGGCGCGCACCCTTGGCTATCGGCGCTGCTATCTGGAGACCACCGAAGTACTGCGCGAGGCGACCAGCCTCTACGAATCCCTCGGGTTTGAACATCTGCCAGGCCCCCTTGGCTGCACCGGCCACGGGGATTGCGAAATATGCATGCTGCTCGATCTGGAACAGAGAGGCGCATCATGAACGAGCCGACACGGCACACCGTTGGCATTTGTGATGTCAGTTTCGGCGAGCGGGTGAAACTGGTTGAGCCCGTCAACCTCTACGGCTGTACTCTGGCGGACGATGTCTTTATCGGCCCCTTCGTGGAAGTGCAGGCCAACGTCACCATCGGCCGCGCAACCAGAGTCCAGTCGCACACCTTTATCTGCGAGCACGTCACCATAGGTGAAGGGTGCTTTATCGGTCACGGGGTGATGTTTGCCAACGATCTCTTCAAGCAGGGCTCTCCCGATCCGGACTCGGCCCACTGGGGCCGAACCGTCATTGAGGATGAGGTCTGCATAGGCTCCAATGCCACCATTTTACCGGTCCGCATCTGCCGGGGCGCCGTCATCGGTGCCGGAGCCGTGGTCACCCGGGATATAGAGATCCCCGGCACCTATGCCGGCAATCCGGCCCGTTTGCTGCGCACCTTTTGAGAGTCCACGCCAGACGACACCTTGGTACACCAATAAAAAGACCCCGCCGAAGCGGGGTCTTTTCTATCTTGTCTGCCGGTAAGGCAAGCCCTTATCAGTGCTCACGAGTCTGACGGAACTCCACGTCCGGGTGACGCTCCTGGGCCAGGCGCAGGTTGACCATGGTCGGCGCGATGTAGGTGAGGTTGTCACCGCCATCGAGAGCCAGGTTGACCTCGTTCTTGCGCTTGAACTCTTCGAACTTCTTGACGTCAGTCCCTTCCACCCAGCGGGCGGTGGAGACGTTGACCGCCTCGTAGATGGCCTCGACGTTGTACTCGCTCTTCAGACGAGAGACCACCACGTCAAACTGCAGCACACCGACCGCACCAACGATGAGATCGTTGCTTATAAGCGGACGGAACACCTGCACCGCGCCCTCTTCGGAGAGCTGCACCAGCCCCTTGAGCAGCTGCTTCTGCTTGAGCGGGTCGCGCAGGCGGATACGGCGGAACAGTTCCGGTGCAAAGTTCGGGATACCGGTGAACTTGAGATCTTCACCCTGGGTGAAGGTGTCGCCGATCTGGATGGTACCGTGGTTGTGCAGACCGATGATGTCACCGGCGAAGGCGTCTTCCGCCTGCTCACGGTCACCGGCCATAAAGGTCACGGCGTCGGAGATGTTCACATCCTTGCCGATACGCACGTGGCGCATCTTCATGCCCTTGCTGTAGGTGCCAGATACGATACGCATAAAGGCGATACGGTCGCGGTGTTTCGGATCCATGTTTGCCTGGATCTTGAACACGAAGCCGGAGAACTTCTCCTCGGTCGCTACCACTTCGCGGCTCTCGGCCTTGCGCGGCATGGGTGCCGGCGCCCAGTCGGTCAGGCCATCCAGCATGTGGTCGACACCGAAGTTGCCGAGTGCGGTACCGAAGAAGACCGGGGTCATCTCGCCAGCGATAAAGGCGTCGTGATCGAACTCGGGAGAGGCGCCCTGCACCAGCTCCAGCTCGTCACGCAGCTGCTGGGCCAGATCTTCGCCGACGGCGGCATCCAGATCTGGGTTGTTCAGCCCCTTGACCACCCGCTTCTCCTGGATGGTGTGGCCCTGACCGGTCTGATACAGATAGGTCTCATCCTTGTAGAGGTGGTAAACACCCTTGAAGGATTTGCCACAGCCGATGGGCCAGGTGATGGGGGCGCACATGATCTTCAGCTCGCGCTCCACCTCGTCCATCACTTCCATCGGATCGCGCACTTCGCGGTCCAGCTTGTTCATGAAGGTGAGGATGGGGGTATCGCGCAGACGGGTCACTTCCATCAGCTTGCGAGTCCGGTCTTCAACACCCTTGGCGGCGTCGATGACCATCAGGCAGCAGTCGACCGCCGTCAGGGTACGGTAGGTATCTTCGGAGAAGTCCTCGTGACCCGGGGTGTCGAGCAGGTTGACCAGACAGTCGGCATAGGGGAACTGCATCACCGAGGTGGTGATGGAGATACCACGCTGCTTCTCCATCTCCATCCAGTCGGATTTGGCATGCTGGCCCGAGCCACGGCCCTTGACGGTACCGGCGCGCTGAATGGCCTGTCCGAACAGCAGGACTTTTTCAGTGATGGTGGTTTTACCCGCATCCGGGTGCGAAATGATCGCAAAAGTGCGTCTCTTGGAGACTTCACTCAGAAATTCAGCTGACATAATTCAACGTTCTTCTATTGGGCGGCGGCCTTGGCCACCGTGGGAATAATTCCGGGATGCCGCATTGACTCACGGTCCGGCATGGGTACGCAACGGGCCACTCGGGCAGACATAGGGTCTGTCGGTGGTGAGAGGAAGAGGGTTGCGTTACATGGGTCTTCTCGCCTGAGTCAAAGCAAAATTGCGCGACATTATACCCGCACGGGTGAAAAATACCCAGTCCGGCTTGGGGAATTCAGCAGCCGGATAATCCGCTCAGAGGATGGATGAGAATGCGGGCTAACTACTCTGCCCGCATCACCAGATTGCGTCCTGCCTGCTTGGCCCGATACATGGCGCCATCAGCACGTTTGATCAGGTCGCTCAATGTCTCGTCGAGGGAGCTCAACTCGGCACAACCGATACTGACATGGATGGCATGCCCTTCCGGTACGCCATCAACCTTGAGCAAAGAGATGTGATAACGGATCCGCTCCGCCACCTCGACAGCCTCATCAAGACCCGTGTCAGGCAGCAGCACCAGAAACTCCTCGCCACCGTTGCGTCCTATCCGATCGAGCGAGCGCAGCTGCCCTTCGGCGCTGCTGGCGACCGCCACCAGCACGCTGTCGCCAACATGATGGCCCAGCTGGTCATTGACCTGTTTGAAGTGATCGATATCGAGCAGCAGCACGCTAAATGGCTTGCCACTGCTTCGCGACTGCTGAAAGGACTCCTCCCCCAGCTTCTGGATCTGGCGGCGGTTATGGATGCCGGTCAGTTCGTCGGTCATCGCCAGATGGTGCATCTTGCGGGAGCGGCGATACTGATAGAAGACAGCGATCCCCATCAGCACCAGCAGCAGCGAGACCACCAGATACTGCCAGTAGCGACGCTCGCGCAGTTGCTGGAGTTCTGCCTCCTGCAACAGCTGTTTGGTCTTGAGGGTCTGGTGGGCCAGCTCCTTGCGTGCCATGTCGAACTCGAAGCGCATCTGCAGGGTACGCTGTTCCATCAGCACCTTCTCGACCGCCGTGCGGGTTTTGACATAGAGCTTCAGATTGGCCAGCGCCTCTTTAATCTGCCCCTTCGACTCGAAGATCCGCGAACGCACCTCGTAGAGCCGGGTCAAAAAGCGCTGATTGTTCTCTTTGACGAAGATGGGCTCGGCTCTGGCAAGGCTGGCAAGCGCCTCGGATAGCTTGCCCTGCGTCTCCAGCACCATCCCCATCACCAGTTGCCAGTGCCCCTGGGTGACGCTGTCTATATCGCTACTACGGAGCAGAATCGCCTCGGCCTGCTGCAGCTTGGCCATGGCCTGATCGCCCTTTCCCTGATAGTGGAGGATGGTGGCCAGCTCAATCTGGCTCCAGGCCAGAAAGCCATCCTGCTGCTGTTTCCGGTAGAACTGCTCCGCCTGTTCCAGCAGCGGACGCGCCCGTGCATACTCCCCCATCTCGCTGTAGAGCACCCCCTGCTGGGAGATGATACTAATCTGGCGCTCCTCCTCCCCCTCTTTTTCGTACTCCTTCTCCAGCTCCTTGAAGTAGCCCTCGGCCCGCTCATAGAGCCCCATCCTGCGATAGGCATTGGCAATGTGACCCAACGTCTCCCGCGCCTTGCCATCCAGTCCCAGAGCTTCATAACCGCGGTGAGCCTCCATCAGCTCTTGCAGCCCTTCCGCCAGCTTGCCCTGATAGGCATACATGTCACCGCGCTGACTGAGGATGTCCGCCTCCTGCAACCGATCCCCCAGATTGCGCGCCAGTTGCAGCGCCTGTTCGTAATCGGCCTTGGCCTGTTTCATGTTGCCCAGCAGCTGCTGATGAAAGCCGCGGCAGGTGAGCAGGCCTGCCTCGGTGAGGCCATCCCTGCGCTCACGAGCTCGCTGCAGTGCCTTGTCGGCAAACTCCACCACCCGGCGATATTCGCCATCCCGCTCGGCTGGCATGGCCCAGCACTGCAGGCGCACGATGCGCCCCTGCACATCCGGTGGATAGGCATCATAGTTTGCTGCAAGCACGGCAACACGCAGTCGAAAAACACGCTCGCTGTGACTCCCCTCCTCCAGCTGTTGCAGCTCTCGGGAGAGTTTTGGCTCGGCAAGCGGCTCTCTGGCAGCCCATACAGAGCTACTGCAAAGCACGGTCAGCAAGAGCAGGGCGAGGAAACGTATCATGCGGGGTCACTTCTCCCATTTGAGAGGATGGCGGCGATTATGCCGCTCATCATAACCGCTCATATCCAAACGTACAGCAGACATGAACAGAGGCCAAACCACAGGCCACCTCAGGCAACGAAAACAGCTTCAAGTGAGTTAACGCCAAGTCAGTAGAAGCAGGTTAGTGTTGTTGCCAGCGGCGCAGCAAGCGGCCGCGCAGGCCACAATCGAGCAGCCAGCTGTTGTCGAACACCCGCAGCAGCGCCTGCTTGGCGTGACGGGACATGGCCACCGCATGAAAGCGGGTCTGGCGCTGACGATAGCGGTTCATCTGAGCGAGCAGGGCGTGGGGCAGGCTCTGGGCGATAAAGTCGGAGATGACCAGCACGTCCGCCTTGGCAAAGGCGGGATCATCGAGCTTAGCCAGTGCCTTCTCGAGGCAGGGCACCAGATCGGTACCGCCGTGAAAACTCATGGAGAGGAAGCGCTCCGCCTTCTCCAGTCCGGTATCGGCGGTGATCTCGAGGGTCGCCACCTCGGTGGAGAAGAGCATCAGATAGCAACCGCGCTTCTCGTCCATCGCCACCCGCAGCAGGGCCAGAAACAGCGCCTTGGCGCACTCTTCCGGATATCCGCCCATGGAACCGGAGGTATCGACGCAGACGATAAAGGGGCCGCGCTGCTGAAGCTGCTTACCCCCCTGCTCCGGGGTGCGCAGCATGATGCGCTGGCGCGGCAGGGTACCCCGCGACTGATAGCTGAGCAGGCGCCGCTCCAGATAGCGACGGTAGAACTCCAGCTCCAGTTCGGGTAAGCCCAGCATCACCGCCTCGCTTGGCAGCAGCCGCATCAGGTCGCTCGCCTGATGAATGCCCACCAGATCGTCCGGCACATCGTCGCTGGGTGCCGGTTCCAGCTCCAGCACCTCGACCGGCGGCACCGGCTGCTCTTGCGCCCGCCGATCCCGCTCGCTGCGCCCGAGCAGACCGGCAATCTCCGCCAGCAGCGGCTCACGCTGCAACATCCGGGCATACTGCTTGACCAGCACCAGGCTGCGCTTGTGCCAGCTCCCCTGCGCCAGATCCCACAGACCACCGGCGGAGATCTTGTTGGGGTCGAGGGCATCGGCCAGGGTACGGCTCGCCAGCAGCTGATCCTCAATCTCCTGACGCTGCTTCTCCCGCTCCGCCTCGGCGATCTGCTGCTGTAGCTGCAGCAGGCTACCCACCAGACTGGCGCGCCACTTGTCGATAAAGAGCTGGCACAACCCCTCGGTGGGGTGAGCCATCAGCTGGCGCACCAAGGATCGCGCCTCACCGGCAAAGGGGCTGTACTGCTCCAGCGACTCCAGCAGGCTTGGCAGACGACCAACCAGCTCGGTCATCGGCAGTTGCCGATGGGCCTGATAGAGCAGGTACTCCTGCTCCAGCGCCACCGGCACCGGTTTATGACGGATCTCCTCCCCCAGCTGCTCGCCCCAACTTTGCAGGCGCTTTTTCAGCAACTTGCCCTGTAGCGGGGAGCGCTTGATGAACTCGGAAATCTTGGGCGAGGCTGCCAGCAGCGCCACCACCTCTCCCGCTAGCTCCCCCTCACCCATCAGCAGTCCCAGATCCAGCATGCCGATCTCAAGCATGATCTGCCCCTTAGCCGTCCAGTCGCGGCAACCGCTCGCGCCACTGCGCCAATTCGCTACGCAGCAGCTCGAGATCCCGTCCCAGCACGAAGAAGCTGTCTTCCACCTGCTGCAGCCAGCGCGAGGCGATAAAGAGGTGCTGCTGATGACGTTCAAACAGGCTGCGCTGCTGCTTGAGCTCCTGCTGCACCTTGCCGGTCTGGCTCTGCAACTCGTCGAGCGCCTGCAACCAGGGCTCCAGCACCACCTCGGGGATGGCGCTGCGCTCCACCAGCACCAGCGGGACCTGCTGACGCTGGATATCGAGCACCTGCAGCCGCAGTTCGTCGTCGAGCACCAGTTCGTAGTGCCCCTCTTTCGGGTTGCCGAGCGGATGGCCAACCAGCGCCTCGCCGGTGGGGCGCCAGTGAGAGAGCAGAGTACGATCAAACATCAGGGTATCGGTCAGCCGCTCGGGATCGCTGCCATCCAGCGGTGCTGGCGTGAGCAGATGGAAGTGCACCTGCTTGCCAAAGGGTCTGGCATTGGCGAGCGGGATCTCGATCCCCCGGGCGCGGCGGCCAAACCACTGCTTGCGCTGCCGCGCCTTGCAGCAGAGGCGCTGGGCCACGCTCTGTTTGAGCTGCTTGAACTGGTCGCGCAGGGCCAGCAGCTGGCGGGTCATCACCAGTTGCTGATAGCCATAGAGGCGGGAGAACTCGGTCATCATCTCCAGCAGGGCAGTGCGGGACTCCTCGTCATGCCAGAGGCAATCCTTGAACAGCAGCAAATCGAGCGGGGCCACCTCGTCGCGACCATTGAAAAAGGCACTCGCCTTAATGAGCCGTACCGCCTTCTTCCAGCGTCGATCCGACACATAGCAGCGGTGCGCCAGCTGGCTGTCGAGCTGCTGACGCAGTTGATAGATAAGCTCGAAGCAGGCATCCGGCAACCGCACCTGTTCAATCTCGCCCTGCCACTGCTCGTACTCGTCCCCGCGGATCTGCAGCGAGGCGGGCAGGTTGTGATGCGAGTGACCGTCGCTGGCCAGCATCGCCTGAAAGTTGGACTTCTCCAGTACCCGATCCATCCAGATCCGCACCAGCATCCGGTCATAGAGCGCTTCCAGCCCGCTGTCGGGGGCTGGCAGCTCGTTCGAGGCAGTCACCAGCAGCCGCATCGGAATGGGGTGCTGGCTGTCACCGTTGCGAAACTGCCGCTCGTTGATGGCGGTAAGCAGGGTGTTGAGGATGGCGGGGCCCGCCTTCCAGATCTCGTCGAGGAACACCACCTCTGCCTCGGGCAGGTAGCCGGCGGTGAGGCGCAGATATTTGCCATCCTCCTTCAGCGCCTGAATGGAGAGGGGGCCGAACACCTCCTCCGGCGTACTGAAGCGGGTCATCAGGTATTCGAAGTGGCGGGCCTCAAAGAACGCCAGCTTGAGGCGGCGGGCAATCAGGCTCTTGGCGATGCCGGGCGGGCCCAGCAGAAACACGCTCTCGCCACTGAGCGCGGCCAGCAAACCGAGGCGCAGGGCATCCTGCCGTTCATAGAGCCCCTCCCCCAGAGCGGCCAGCAGGCGAGGCAGGCGCTCCTGAATGGGAATGGCACGCGCAGAGTTCGTGGCTTGAGCTAAAGGCGACATAGAGACAATTCCAGGCTGGGATGATGATAAGCCCAAGGGGTGAGGGTCACCTGTTCGTCCTTGGGGTTTCTCTTGTTATGATATTTATCTGGTCTTATTTCGCCAGAATACCCGACTCTGGCAGGAAAAAAACCGGATAACCCCCGCAGAGGGCCGCAAAGGGTGCAGAGCAACCCGTTCGCGTGTACCCTGCCGACACGATTTTCCCCAATGCAGCCAAGAGAGTGACTCACCCATGACAGACCCCGTACGTCAAAGCATGCTGGCCCGTATGGGCATTCAGAGCTGGCAGCTGCGTCGTCCGGCCATGCTGGGTGTCTCCCCTGCCGAAGAGGCTGAAGTAGCCAGTACGGAATCGCCGCAAGAGGCTATCCCACAGGCCCCTCGCCCTGCCGGCAAGCTCTGGCTGCTGGCTCAGGCACTGCCCGCTGCGACACTGCTGGAAGATATCTGCCAGCTGCTCGCCATCAGAACCGATGAGGTCACGCTGCTGAGCACGCCCCCGGAGGCGCACTGGCTGCAACAGGAGCCGTCACCGCTGCTCTGGCTGACCGAGGCCGATTCCCGCTGGCCCGATGCCCTCGTCTGCCCGCTCGCCCCCGGCAGTGCCGAAAAGCGGGCACTGTGGCAACAGTTGCAGCCACATCTCGCCGCCCGGACAGCCTGACCCAATCCCATGCCCGTCGCTGCGGGCTTTGACGTTATCCCACGGAGCCACCATGCCTGAGTTTCGCCCCCTGCTCGAAGCCGACTTCGACCTCGTCTATCCCATCGAACAGGCCGCCCACAAGGAGCCCTGGAGTCAGGCCAACCTGCTCTCCTGCTTTGGCCCCCGCTACCTCAACACCCTGATGCTGGTCGATGGCAAGCCGGCGGGCTTCTATATCTCGGATCTGGTGGCGGGCGACAGCTCGCTGATGAACATCTGCGTCCATCCCGCGTTTCAGGGCAAGGGGTTGGGCCGGGCGTTGCTGCAACATTATCTCGCGCACAGCAAGCAGAGCGGGGCACAGGCCTGGTTCCTCGAGGTGCGCGCCGGTAACCAGACCGCCATCAATCTCTACGAGAGCGCCGGTTTTGCCGAGTATTGCCGCCGCGCCGACTACTACGGCACCGGCCAGGATCGGGAAGACGCCGTGTTGATGTCGCGCCTGTTCGACTTCGGCTGATCCCGGCAATAACGCCCCACCGACATAGTGACTGAACGAGGAGGGAACCAAGCCCTCCTCTCTCCTCCCCCATTTCCCGCTCCCCTTTGCTTGCCCACTCCCCTTGCCTTCCGAGCTTCTGCCTCTAACGTCGGATCCGGTCTCAACCAAGCCGCTCGCACTGTGCAGAAGATGCGCTATTTGCCCTCTTTGTGATCCAGAACAAACGGCGAACACTTGTAAGCTGTAATATTGGAGTTTAAACTCTAGCCCGCTTTTTAGTGCCCTCGTGGGCGTACAACTGTAACGAAAGGATGTTTGATTGATGCCGAAGCTTCATCTGGTTCAATTGATGCGCGAGCGTATTGCCCGGCTTGGCAACAAGGCTGCCCTGCGCGTTCAGCAGGATGGTCAATGGCGTGCCATCGGCTGGCGTACTCTGGGCCAGGCCATGGACTACTGCGCACAGGCGTTGATCCGTGCCGGACACCAGCCCACCGAAATGGTCGGCATCTATTCGCGCAACATGCCGGAGTGGACCCAGGCCGATCTCGGCATCCTCGCCGCGCGCGGCGTCAGCGTCCCCATCTACCCCACCAGCACCCTGGATCAGCTGCGCTATATCGTGCGCGATGCCAACATCGGCCTGCTGTTTGTCGGCGAGCAGCCCCAGTTCGATCAGGCACTGCAACTGATTGAAAGCGGCGAGATCCGCCAGATCGTCGCCCTCGACGGCAGCGTCAACCTGCGCGGCTGCGCACAAGCGAGCCACTTTCAGGAGTTTCTGGTCTCCGGTAACCATCAGCCCAGCGAGCAGGAGCTGCGGGTACGGGAGAGCCAGTACCGGATGGACGATCTGCTGACCCTGATCTACACCTCCGGCACCACAGGCGAGCCTAAAGGGGTGATGCTCGATTTCGCCAACATCGCCGCCTGCTTCGAGATGCACAACAGCCGCCTCGATCTGAACGAGCAGGATGTGTCGCTCTGCATGCTGCCGCTCAGCCACGTGTTCGAGCGTGCCTGGAGCTACTACGTGCTCTATTGCGGCGCCGAGAACGTCTACATCCGCGATCCGCAGAAGGTGATGGATGTGATTGGCGACGTGCAGCCGACCGTGATGTGCGCCGTGCCACGCCTCTACGAGAAGGCCTACGCCATGATCCAGGCCCGGGTTGCCCAGGCTCCGCGCCTGCGTCAGGCCCTGTTTGGCTGGGCCACCCGCGTTGGCAAGCAGATGGTCGCCACCCGTCAGGCTGGCAAGTCCGCCTCCCCCCTGCTCTACGGCCAGCTCTGGCTCGCCGAGCGGCTGGTGTTTCGCAAACTGCGCGCCCGCTTTGGCGGTCGTACCCGCTTCCTGCCGGTGGCCGGTGCCCGTCTGGCTGACGATGTGAACCTCTTCTTCCAGGCCATGGGGCTCAACCTCAAGTACGGCTACGGCATGACCGAAACCACCGCCACCGTCTGCTGCTACGAAGATCAGCAGTTCAAGCTGGGTTCCATCGGCACTGTGTTGAACGGTATCGAAGTGAAGCTGGGTGAGAACAACGAACTGCTGGTGCGCTCCCCCACCGTGATGCGCGGCTACTACAACAAGCCGGAAGCGACCGCCGAGGTGATGACCGAAGATGGCTTCCTGCGCACCGGTGATGCCGCCGAGCTCGACAGCGAAGGCAACATCTACTTCACCGAGCGTCTCAAGGAGCTGATGAAGACCTCCAACGGCAAGTACGTGGCGCCGCAACTGGTCGAGGGGACCATCGGCAAAGATCGCTTCATCGAGCAGATCGCCATCGTCGCCGATGCTCGCCACTTCGTCTCGGCGCTGATCGTGCCCTGCTTCGAGTCGCTGGAGGAGTACGCCCGCTCCATCAACCTGCAGTACCAGTGCAAGACCGAGCTGCTGCGCCACTCCCGGGTAGTGGAGTTCTTCGAATCACGCATCGCCGATCTGCAAAAAGAGCTGGCCAAGTTCGAGCAGGTGAAGAAGTTCACCCTGCTACCGAGCGCCTTCTCCATGGAGCTGGGTGAACTCACCCCCACCATGAAGCTGCGCCGCAAGATCATCGAAGCCAAGTACCAGAGCGAAATCGAGGCGATGTATAACCACGTCTGATACCGCTCGGGTTCAGGGAAATAAAAAAGCCGCTTCAAGAGCGGCTTTTTGCTGCGACTTTATATAAATATATTCTCATAAATTCCTGCAGAACCATTAGAGATAGACCAAAGTAGCGTTGTTAGTAACATGATGTGACTTATCATCAACTAAATAGACAGTGCCTTTATATTCAGAACTAGATACCTCAATACCTTTTCCTGAATAAAATATTTTTGCAGCCTCGGCTATACTTTCACAATTATTCTCAAACGTAATTTCAAATATTCTTGATGATGCTTCTTCATCAAAACTCCAAACACCACCATGGAAAACAAATACTGGTGACGTTATGTTTCTCATCTTACTGAACGCATCCAACGCCAAGTCATTAAGTTTTATATCAAAGCAATCGCCAATGGCTTTTCTTAAGTAGTAATCATCAAGAAAAGCATTGCTTGCAATTTTATTTACAGTTCCACATATTAATTTGTAGTATTCTGTTTCATTAAAACCAAGTTCTTTAAAAAAGAGATAAGACAAAAGAATAAGAATTCTATTTTTTATAGTAAAGTTAACAAAGTGATCTTTTGTATTATTTATTTCACTCACATTAGAGTGCGCAACAGAATCCCTAACTTTTTTAATTTTTAAAAAATTTCGTTCATTTAAACCACACCATTTAATGAAACCATCAGATAGTTCGTCAACCATCTTCATATACCTGACTTTAAATGATGGCTGATTCATTACGACTATTATATTGCTTTGTTCCTTATCAAACTCCTCCTGTAGTTCAGATGACAAGAAACTTTTTAAATTAAAAAGCGCAGCATTAAGCTTGCTAATCAACTTGGATTTTTTATTTCTAATTCCATATTTCTCCTCTAAATAAGAGTCTAACAAAGATACGACACCTAAGATGTTATACTCCCAATAACCTTCGTACATCAGCATGCCACGAAATCTTGACCATATAGAATTTTTGAAATTCATTCCAAATAAATTCCTGAAGGCTAGTTCCCATTGCTCATTACTTAAGGCTTTTAAATCTAATAAGCATGACTCATTCTTCAATAATTTATTGTGCACAGAGAAGGGAATGTAAATTTCCGCACAGGATTCTTTACCAACAAAATTGGCCTTTAGCCTACTGATATTTAAAGGATGCATTAGCAATATGGAAAAGAAACCTAGTAACCGCATTAGATAACTCTTGGCATCTTCAATTGATATTGGGGTGTTATTAAAGGATAGCCTTATAAAATGGCTATCAACTGCCAAGTAGGCACGACTAGATTCAGAATCTCTTTTTAAGCTTGAAGTCCAATCATCAGAAACAGTGATCTGTTCTAGTGATACTAAAAAATTTGATCTAGGTCTAGTGATAACAAATTGTTTTTCATCTATTTTATTTTCCCACGACGAATTATCCATAGCGACAGACAAACCATCTATATAGATATCTAGTGCAGATATTCCACTTGATGAAGTTATTTCTTGCGTTGATAAAAACTCAGCAAAAACAGAACCAAAACCAACTTCACACTGACATAAGAAAACAGAGTCACCATTGAGTTCACATTCAAGTACATCTATCTTTTCACCTTGCTTTACAAGGTCACGAAAAGCCCACCAACCATCTTTTACATTAAATAAAATTTGTTTCCCACCGCCGTAGCTAAGCGTTCCGTGATACTTTTTCTCTTTAATTATTATTACCGCACTAACTGTCACTTCATCCAAACAAGAAATCAACATAGTTAAATATCCAACCCACAAAAAAGGCCGCTTCATGCGGCCTTGGTTTTAATTCAATTTATCATTATTAGCACCAAAATAATCGGCCAGGAAGTCATCGAACGACACGCTGTCGCTGCGCTCGCGCTCCCGCTGCTTGGCCAGCGAATCCTTCGCCTCACCGGCAAAGTAGGCCTCATCCCAGTATTGCAGCTCCCCTGCCAGCAGCTCCTCGCGATACCGGGTCGCCAGCTTGTCGCCGTAGCAGCCATTGTCCTTGCCGCTCTCCAGCAACTCCTTGAGCATGCGGGCGGAGTAGGTGAGCTCGGGGTCGAGCAGCTTCTCCCGATGCATCGCCAGAGTCTCGCGGTAGCGATTGCGGCCGCAGCAGCGATCCAGCAGCTCGGCCACCTGAGCCAGCTCGTCGAACAGCTTGAGACCGTACTCTTTGAGGCCAATGGCATTGCCCTGCTCATCTTCAAGCGTCAGGCCGGGGCGACGCCCCTCCAGCACCACCTTGCTCTGGTTGCGGCGATTGCGGGCAATCTCCTCCTCGCTCAGCACCGGAGAGGGGCGCAGCAGACACCAAACCAGGAACAGGTCGAAGAAGCGGATTTGATCGGCGTCGATCCCCAGCGGCGTGAAGGGGTTGACGTCAACGGTACGCAGCTCGATGTACTCAATGCCGCGCTGCTCCAGCGCATCCGAGGGCTTCTCGCCGCTGCGCGGGGTGCGCTTGGGCCGGATCGGGGCATACAGCTCGTTCTCCAGCTGCAGCACGTTGTCGTTGAGCTGGCGATACTCCCCATTCACCTTGACCCCGATCTTGGCGAATTCGGGATCATGGGTATTGATGGCGCGGCGCAGACTGCTGACATAGGCCGGCAGGTTGTCGTGGCTGATCTTGAGCCCCGCCTGGGAGCTGTTGGTATAGCCCAGATCGGAGAGACGCAGCGCGGTGGCGTAAGGCAGATAGAGGGTGCCCTTGCCGGTCTTCTCGAACGGCAGGTTGCTCTTGCGCCCTTTGAGGAAGGACTCGCAGATGGCAGGCGAAGCGCCGAACAGGTAGGGCACCAGCCAGCCGAAGCGGTAGACGTTGCGAATAAGCCCCATGTACTTGTCGGAGATAAAACGCTGGCTGCAGCACCCTTCGCACACCAGATCCTGCCACTCGCTCCAGAAGCTGTCGGGCATGGAGAAGTTGAAGTGCACCCCGGCGATCACCTGCATCAGGCTGCCGTAGCGATTCTTCAACCCCTGCCGGTAGAGAGTCTTCATCTTGCCGATGTTGGAGCTGCCGTACTGGGCCAGCCGGATGCTCTCCTCACCGCCGACGAAGCAGGGCATGGAGAGCGGCCAGATCCGCTCGTCACCCAGATGACGCATCACATGGTGATGGATGTCACCCAGTTGCTCCATCAGGCTGTCGAGGGAGTCGGTGGCCGGGGTGATGAACTCCAGCAGGCTCTCCGAGTAGTCGGTAGTGATATTGGGATGGGTCAGGGCCGAGCCCAGCGATCGGGGATGGTCACTCTGGGCGAGTCGGCCATCCGGCGTGATGCGCAGACATTCACGCTCGATCCCGCGCCGGATCCCCTTGAGAGCAGTCAATCGCTCGGGAGATCCCAGCGCAGTCAGCAACTCGGTGAGTGACAAGCTTGTTGTAGTCATATTCACGGCTCATGTGAGGCCGCCCCATCCGGGGCGGCTCTTGATTTTTATAAAGCGTCAGTTACGGCAACTGCAGCGGATAGATGGCAAGATGAAGCTCCTTAAGGGGTTTTTCAAGCTTTTGCTTGTCTCCCACCACCACGATCACCATGTCGGCCGGATTGAGCCAGCGGGCAGCACTCGCCTTGAGCGTCTCGGCCGACACCGTCTTGATCAGGTTGTTCTGGGCCTGCACATAGTCCGGTTTCAGGTCATACATCACCATCTGCAGCAGGAAACCCGCCTTCTGGCCCAAGGTCTCGTAAGAGAGGGCATCCTGCTGGGAAACCGCGCTGCGCATATAGGCCAGCTCGACCGGCGTCGGGCCGCTCTTGCGGTAGTTGTCCATCTCCTTGAGGAACTGGCGAATGGCATCCACGGTCGCATCGGTACGCACATTGGCGCCGGTGGCAAAGGTACCCACCTCGCGGTTGGCGGAGAAGCCGGAGCTGGCACCATAGGTGTAGCCCTTGTCTTCGCGCAGGTTGAGGTTGATGCGGCTGTTGAAGTTGCCACCCAGATTGAAGTTCATCAGCCCGGCGGTGAAGTAGTCACCCGTGGTATCGAACGGCATGGCGCGGCGGCCGATGCGGATCACCGACTGGGGCGCCCCCGGTTTGTCCACCAGATAGATGCCCGGCTTGGCCTGCTTGCCCTTGAGTTTGAGATCCCCCAGAGCCGGCGTCGCCCCTTTCCAGTCGCTCAGGAAGCCGAGCTGCTCTTCAATCAGCTTCTGGCTCACATCGCCCGCTACCACGACCTTGCCGTTGGATGGGTTGTAGTAGGCCTGATAGTAGTGCTTCACATCCGCCAGCGTCAGCTTGGCCACATCGGCAGGTACCCCGTCGGAGGGTTGGCCGAGGCGGTTGTTCTTGCCATAGACCAGCTCGCGGAATGCCTGTCCCGCCAGCCATTCAGGCTGCTGCTGGGCCTGCTGCATCCCTTGCAGCATTTGCGCCTTTACCCGCTCGAAGTCAGCCTCCCGCATCCCGGGGCGCTCGAACACTTCGCGCACCAGCGCCAGCGT
Organism: Aeromonas sp. SER; assembly: GCF_038739615.1. NCBI lineage: Bacteria > Pseudomonadati > Pseudomonadota > Gammaproteobacteria > Aeromonadales > Aeromonadaceae > Aeromonas > Aeromonas sp. SER. The sequence goes on from NZ_JBCGFC010000008.1 coordinate 49,431, forward strand.
CTGTGGCAACTTGTCGGCCAGCGAGCTGATGGTGATCAGCGTGTTGTACTGGGCACTGGAGACATCGATGCTTGAGCCCAGTTTTTGCAGCTCGTCGCTGAGCTGCCCCTCGGTCAGGCGCACCGACCCCTGCCCCATCATGGCGGCGGTCAGATTGGCCAGCCCCAACTGCCCCTTCTCCTCGGCCCGGATACCACCCGGCAGGGCGATCATGATGGAAACCGCCGGGATTTCGTCACTTCGGGTGCCGATGATCTCGATGTTCTTGTCGAGTTTGCCGTGCCAGATGGCGGGCACCTTGACGCTCACCGCATCGGCCGCCTTGGGCTGTACGCTGCGATCGAAACTGTCTTTTACCGGTCGCTCGGCCAGCGCCTGATCATGCTTGCTGTAGTCCGGCAGCTCGCGTTTGGCCGGGGTGAAATTCGGGGTAGCGACCTGCCACTCGGCCTTGCCTTTGGGCACCACGCTCAGCACCACCGCCGGCTTGTTGGCAATGAACTGGTCGTAGGCGGTTTTGACCTGCTCCGGCGTCACCTTGCCGATGGCGTCGAGGGTCTTGAAGACGTAGTTGGGATCCTGGGCAAACACCTGACCCATGGCGAGCTGGCTCACCTTGCCGGAGACGCTGTCGAGCCCCCAGATAGCCGAGGCACGATAGCTGTTGATCGCCTTCTCCAGATCCTCCGGCTTGAGGCCGCGCTGGGCGAACTCGCCGATCACCTTGTCCACTTCGCTCTTGAGGGTCTTGAGGCTGCCATCCACTGCCGGGTTGGGGTAGGCGTAGACGGTCAGGGTACAGGCCAGCTCTTCGCAGTAGTGCGAGGCGCCCGCATCGATCGCCTTGCCGGTTTTGACCAGCGACTGGTAGAGCATGGAGCTGGCGCTGCCGCCGAGCACGTCGGCAAACATATCGAGTGCCGGCTCCTGCGGGTCACCAAGGGACACGGTCGGATAGCTGATATAGAGCAGCGGCAGGTGCACCTTGTCCTGCAGCGTCACGTAGCGGGTCTCGGGCAGGGTAACCGGTTTTGGCGTCGGCTCGGCCACTTCCGGGCCGCGCGGGATGGAGCCAAAGTACTTCTCGATCCAGTCGAGGGCCTGCTTGGTATCAAAATCGCCGCCCAGAGTCAGAGTCGCGTTGTTGGGGCCATACCAGCGCAGGAAGAACTGCTTGAGGTCGTTGACGTCGACCCGGTCGAGATCCTCCACATAGCCGATGGGCTGCCAGGAGTAGGGATGAGTGCGTGGATAGAGCGCCTCGCCCACCTTCTCGCTCACCAGACCGTAGGGCTGGTTGTCGATACGCTGGGCCCGCTCGTTCTTGACGGTGGCACGCTGGATCTCGAACTTCTTCTGGCTCACCGCGTCGAGCAGGAAGCCCATCCGGTCGGCCTCCAGCCACAGAACCTTCTCCAGCTGGTTGGCCGGCACGGTTTCGTAGTAGTTGGTGCGGTCCTTGTTGGTGGTGCCGTTCATGTCACCACCGGCTTCGTTGATGATCCGCATATGCTCCTGATCACCGACGTGCTTGGAGCCCTGGAACATCATGTGCTCGAAGAAGTGGGCAAAACCGGACTTGCCGACCGTCTCGCGTGACGACCCGACGTGATAGGTGACGTCAAGATGCACCAGCGGATCGGATTTGTCGGGCGCCAGAATGACGGTCAGGCCGTTGTCCAGCTTGTACATCTGGTAAGGAATGGCGAGCTTGCCCTCCTCCTTGACCTGCTCGGAGACCAGAGTCGGAGCCGCCAGCACGGGCAGGGTGAAGCCCAGCAGAATGGTTAAAGGTATGACTTTGTTCACGGTAACCTCGTGAGTGACAAAAAGGGCTAGAAGATCTGACTGGCCAGTAGAAATACCAGAGCGTAACGCAACAATTTGCCGAGCCCTATCAGGACAAGAGAGCGCCAGAAGGAGAGGCGCAGCCAGCCGGCCAGCAGACAGAGTCCATCACCGACCACCGGCGTCCAGGCAAGCAGCAGACACCAGTGGCCATGTTGTTTGAGCCAGCCGAGGGCTTTTTGTTCCCCACGGCCTTGAAAATCTTCCGGTTTTTTCTTGAAGGTGGCGAGCCAGCCAAGCCACCAGGTGGTCATGGAGCCGAGGGTGTTGCCCAGCGTCGCCCACAACAGCAGGCTCGCCATGCTCCACTCCCCTTTGGCCGCCATGGCCCCCAGCAGCACTTCCGAGCTGCCGGGCAACAGAGTGGCTGAGGTAAAGGCGCTCAAAAAGAGCCACCCCAGCCCCATCTGCATCAACTCATTCATGATGCGCTTCCCCACCACAGAGGCAAGGACGCGAGGCTCGCTGCAACAACCACAACATGCGCCATCGCCATCATCCCGCTCATGCAGGACAACCGTCGGCGGCGGGCATGCGCAGCAGCAGCTTGCCACGTACATGGCCACCTTCGATGCGCTGGTGGGCCAACGCCCCTTCGCTCAGGGCAAATTCACCGGCGATGGCAATTTTCACCTCACCCTGGCGCAGCAGCATCAGCATCTGGCTCAGCTGCTTCTGATCGGGGTGCACCAGCATACCGACCACCTCGATACCGGCAGCCGCGTCGGCATCCTTGATAAGCTGGGCAGTGATGGTGGGCACAGTCACCAGCCGGCCACCCGGCTTGACGCACGCCAGCGCCGCCTTGCCGCTCTCGCCACCCACCAGATCCAGCACCAGATCGAACTGGCCATCGGCGATCGCCTCGGCGAACCATTCGGCCTGATGGTAATCCACCATCCGGCTCGCCCCGAGACTATGGAGGAAGCTGTGGTTGTCGCCGCTCGCCGTGGCTACAACGTGAGCACCATAAGCAGCGGCAAACTGCACCGCCAGATGGCCGACACCGCCAGCCCCGGCCAGAACCAGCACTCGCTGCTCCGCCTTGAGCTCACCATGCTCGAGCAATCCCTGCCAGGCCGTCAGACCCGCCAGCGGCAGCGCCGCCCCCTGCTGCAGGCTCACCCCGTCAAGCTTGACCAGCTCGTGCTCGTTCGCCACCACGGATTCAGCGTAACCACCGGCAGCAAGGGGAAAACCGACCATACCGCACACCAGATCGCCCTCGGCCAGCGAGGCTACGCCGGGGCCGACTCGCTCCACCACGCCAGCCACGTCGTAACCGGGCGTCCAGGGCAGCTTGTCCTTGTTCTGGGCCGCCGCCCAGCCAAGACCGGCCCGGGTCTTGGCATCGATGGGGTTGACCCCCGCAAAGCAGATGCGCACCCGCACTTCGCCATCGGCAGGCACCTTGTCGAGAGAGGGGTTGAGCTTGAGTACCGAGGGGTCGCCGAATGCGGTAATCTGTAGTTGCGTCATTGCACAAGCCATCCTGTTGATGCATCGAGGGTCAACAGAATAACAGCGAGGAGACCATGGCTCGAATGTTTCTTATTCCTCTGTTGCTGGCACTGGGGTGGTGGGCATTCCTGCTCTACTTCCGCATCCCGCTCAAACAGGGGGCCAAGGGGTTTTACTGGATCATCGGCATCGGTGGCGGACTGGCCGCCTTCCTCAGCCTGATGATGGTGCTGACCAACTGAATCAGATACGAAAAAGGCCACCTCATCGGTGGCCTTTTTGTCGCTGTCGTTACTGCACCGGCTGCGAATTGAGGTAGTAGTGGCGATTGCTCCCCTGCCCCAACACCCCCTGCGACAGCAGATGGTGGAACACCCGATCCACCTCCTCCAGCGAGAGTGACAGCGCCTGCGCCACCGAGCGCTTGCTGCACTTGAGCTCACCGCGCTCCAGCGCGCCGCGCACCTGTGCCAGCACCTCGGGTACAGGCTCGGGCGGCTGCATGGGCTCTGGCTGGGCTGCCTGTGCGAGCGCCTCCTGCTCCTCGGCACGGGCGCGAGCCTGCTGCCAGCGCCACATCCGGCGAAAACGGCTCTCCTCACCGATCAGGCTGACGAAGAAGGCACCGAATACGTCGAGTAGCACCGACAGGAAACAGACCAGCAGAAACTGCACCTGGCTGATGCTCATCCCGACCCCGTCCGCCAGACTGCTCATCAGCCCCAGCATGGAGGATTGCTCGTTAACCGGCTTGGCATCGCGCTGCTGACGCAATTCGTCCTGCTGCAAACGCAGCTTGGTGTTGGCGTGCTGCAGGGAAGAGACACCGCTGGAGATACGCTCCAGCTCGATATATTTGCGGGCCGCCTCTTCGTTTAGCTGGATCTGCCGCTCGATGCTGGCGATCTGTTCGTCAAAACGGGCGATCTCCCGTTCATGGCGCGCCTGCTGACTCAGCACCGTATTGGTGGCACTGTTGATGCCGCCGATACTGCCACCGATGGAGATGGCCGCCAGCACGCTGTAGAACAGCAACGACCAGAAGGCACCACTTAAATCCCGCCGCGCCTTGCGCTCGCCGTACTCGTACCAGACGTAGAACTTGCCCAGCTCGAAAATGATCGCCAGACCGCCAAACAGCCACTTCATCAGCGGGTTGTCATCGATGGAGAGAAACAGCAGCAGGGAGAAGATGATGGAGGCCAGAATGGCCAGTCCGGTAAAACTGTATACCGTGGTGAGCGCGAACCATCCCTTGGGATAGCGCAGCGCGGAAGCGTCCTGTGTGGTCATGGTGAAACTGTGGTGCAGTGCAGGAAAAGTTGGCTGCCGATTATAGTCACCAGACTCGCACAGAGAAGGGCAATCACCTGAATTCCTTCATATTGCAAACCAGCTGCCCAGAGTGCGACCAAAACGGACAAATTGGCAGCAGAAAAGCGCTACAATCCCCCTCCTGACTTCATCGTGTGGCGAGATGGGATGCGATTCCGCCCGGGTTCAGCCCGCAGACGTATACTCATCCGCCGTTGCAATTATCCGAGGCCATCATGAACAGAACGACCCCTTTGCTCCTCTCACTCTTGCTGCTCGCCGGCGCAGCCCATGCAGACCAACCATCCCAGGAGAGCAGCGGCTCAACCTTCTCTGTCGATGCGATGACCTTCAATCTGGACTGGGATGACAAGCAGTTTGGCTGGAGCCAGAAAGAGTGCCTCGATCTGGGGGTAAACGACTATATTCCCTCTGACTGCAAGGGGATGAGAGTCAATGTCGAGAGCGAAGAGAATCGCAATCAGCCCCCCAGCACCAACCAGATGCCCACTCCACAGGGCAATAACCAGTAATCATGAACAGGGGCCGAACCGGCCCCGCCGTTATGCTGCGTTACCAGTAGTTCTCCGCACTGATATTGCCGGGCGCCCGCCGCAGGTTCTTGGCCAACCCCAGTGCCAGCAAGGTTTGCTGGGTCTCTTTCACCATCTCCGGATTGCCACAGATAAGCACCTGACTCAGCTCGGGTGAGAACTCCAACCCTACCCGCTGCTGCAACTGGCCGTTGGCAATCGCTGCCGGGATCCTGCCAACCATTGCATCGGGCCATTCCTCTCGGCTGACAAAGGGCACATAGCGAAAGCGCTCGCCATGCTGCTCGGCAAAGCTGGCTATCAAAGCCTGATAGCTCAGCTCTTCGCCTTTGCGCACCCCGTGTACCAGCACCAGATTCTCGAAACGGTTGAAGGCCTCTCCATCAGCCAGCATGGAGAGGAAGGGGCCGATGGCGGTACCGGTCGAGAGCAGCCAGAGATCGCGTCCGGCCGGTACCTCATCCAGTGTCAGAAAGCCGGTGGCCAGAGACTGCACCAGCAGGGTATCGCCCGCTTGCAGTGAGCCGAGGGAAGGGGTCAGCTCACCGCTCGGGATCTCGACCAGATAGAACTCGTGGTATGGCGCAGAGGGAGGATTGACGAAGGAGTAGGCGCGCTGAATGCGCCGCTCGCCCTGCTCAAGGGCCAGTTTGGTGAATTGACCTGCCTTGTAGGGGGCCAGATCGGCCGCTACCCGCAGGGAGAACAGAGTGGGTGTCCATTCGATGCGTTCGATGACGCGACCTTCGACCCAGGCCATAGAGATCTCCTCCAGAGGAACAGAGCTTCACTCTACCCCCGGGCCTGAAAATAAAAAACCCGCGCAAGTGCGCGGGTTTTTTCTGCAAAAGCGAATCGCTATTACAGGGCAACAACCTGGATCTGTACGGTTGCTTTAACGTCAGCGTGCAGCTGAACAGCAACTTCGTAGTCACCGGTGTTACGCAGAACGTTGCCCATGCGGACTTCGCTCTTGGCAACGGCTACGCCGGCAGCAGTGATGGCTTCAGCCACGTCACGGGTACCGATGGAACCGAACAGCTTGCCTTCGTCGCCAGACTTGGAAGCGATAACCACGGTAGCCAGTTCGGCCAGCTTGGCAGCACGCTCTTCAGCAGCAGCTTTGTTGGCAGCCAGTTTGGCTTCCAGCTCAGCGCGACGAGCACCGAAAGCTTCGATGTTGGCCTTGGTGGCCATAACAGCTTTGCCTTGCGGGATCAGGTAGTTACGGGCATAACCAGATTTCACGGAAACTTGGTCACCCAGACCGCCCAGTTTGGCGATTTTGTCGAGCAGGATAACTTGCATTACCTTTCCTCTATAAATTTCGTTGAGTTAGGCTTAAGTGCCGGACCGATTCTTACTTGTTGTGCAGATCGGTGTACGGCAGCAGAGCCAGGTAACGAGCACGCTTGATGGCGCGTGCCAGCTGACGCTGATACTTGGCGCGGGTACCGGTGATACGGCTCGGTACGATCTTGCCAGATTCAGTGATGTAGTTTTTCAGAGTAACGATATCTTTGTAGTCGATCTCGGTAACGTTCTCGGCGGTGAAGCGGCAGAACTTACGACGACGGAAATAACGTGCCATGGCCTTTATCCTCTAGTCAGTGATCCAGAATTACTCTTCGGAAGCAGCTTCAGTAGCTTCTTCGCGGCGCTCGTCGTCACGACGGGTGAAGCGCTCTTCTTTGGCCTTGGCCATCGGAGAAACTTCAGTCACGGCGTGCTTGGTGCGCATGATCATGTTGCGGATAACGGCATCGTTGAAGCGGAAGTTGGTTTCCAGCTCATCGATAACGGCTTGCTCTGCTTCTACGTTCATCAGAACGTAGTGGGCTTTGTGCAGTTTGTCGATCGGGTAAGCCAGCTGACGACGGCCCCAATCTTCCAGGCGATGAATGGTACCACCGGAAGTGGTGATGGCGCCGGTGTAACGCTCGATCATGCCGGGAACTTGCTCGCTCTGGTCCGGATGAACCATGAAGACGATTTCGTAATGACGCATTTTAGCTCCTTACGGATTAATTCAGCCTCCGCCCAGGTGCAGCCAGACCTCGGAGGCAAGGAACATAATGGTGTTTAGTCGCTGCTTTTCTAGGGCGGCGTATTGTACGAAATCGCATCCCTCACTGCAACTGACGACCTCAAAAGTTTTTCCCGATGGATATGATACAAAAGACCAATTGATAATAATTATCATTTAGATCTATTCTCTCTCCATATCCTGATGGAGGGTGATGCCATGCAACCCGCACTGACTACAACGATTCCAAGCCGCAAATTCAAACTGACCCTGCTCGGGCCCGCCTTTATCGCTGCCATTGGCTACATAGATCCGGGCAACTTCGCTACCAATATTCAAGCCGGCTCTACTTTCGGCTACCAGCTGCTCTGGGTGGTGGTATGGGCCAACCTGATGGCCATGCTGGTGCAGACCCTCTCGGCCAAACTCGGCATCGTCACCGGCAAGAATCTGGCTGAGCATATCCGCGACCGACTGCCGAAACCGGCGGTCTGGGCATATTGGGTACAGGCGGAGATTATCGCCATGGCCACCGATCTCGCCGAATTTATCGGCGCCGCCGTCGGCTTCAAGCTGCTGCTTGGCGTGACCCTTCTGGAGGGAGCCTGTATCACTGCCGTGGTCACCTGGGGGATCCTGATGTTGCAATCCCGCGGCCAGAAACCGCTGGAGTTTGTGGTGGGCGGTCTGCTGCTGTTTGTTGCGGCGGCCTACATCGTCGAGCTGATCTTCTCCCGCCCCCATCTGCCGAGTCTGCTGGAGGGTGCCCTCTTCCCAGGTCTACCCAACAGTGATGCCGTCTATCTGGCCGCCGGTGTGCTCGGTGCCACCGTGATGCCACACGTCATCTATCTGCACTCGGCGCTGACCCAGCACACGCAGGATCAGGGCTCGGTCAGCCAGCGGCTACATACCACCCGGGTCGATGTGGCCATCGCCATGACCATCGCAGGCTTCGTCAATCTGGCGATGATGGCGATGGCGGCGGCCGCGTTCCACAGCTCGGGCCACCAGCAGGTAGCGGAGCTGGAGTCAGCCTACCAGACACTCACCCCGCTGCTGGGTCAGGCGGCGGCCACCCTGTTTGGCCTCTCGCTGGTCGCCTCCGGCATCAGCTCTACCGTGGTGGGGACGCTGGCCGGGCAAGTAGTGATGCAGGGTTTTGTCCGCTTCACCATCCCGCTCTGGCTGCGCCGCGCCATCACCATGACCCCCGCCTTCGTGGTGATCGCCATGGGCTTCAACACGACAGAGATATTGGTGTTGAGTCAGGTAATCCTGAGTTTTGGCATCGCGCTGGCGCTGATCCCGCTGCTGATGCTGACCGGTGATCGGGCACTGATGGGAAAACATCGCAACCATCCGGTCACCCAGGCAATCGGCCGTCTTATCGTTGCACTGGTGATCGGGCTCAATGCCTACCTGCTGGTTGCCATGATCTAGCAACCAGTCACCAAACAGGAGGCTCATTAACACTGGTTAATGAGCCTCTTCGCACTTTGGCGTATGCTGCCGCTTTCTCTTCCCATTTATCGTTGCGGGAGCCTTGCCATGGAACATACCCGAGTCAGCTTCGTGCTGGGCCATCATCAGGAGCAGGCCAGCGTGGTCTGCTGCCAGCCCGGTGACACCACGCTGCTGGTCACCGACCTCACCCCTTTTCATCCCCAAAGCCATCTCTGGCCCGATCAGCCGGGGGATGTGGGCCATGCACGCTGGGAAGGTGGCGAAGCTGCTATTGACCCTTGCAGGATGGGGGCTATCAGCCCGGATGGCGAGCTGTTCGTCGACGCCGATATTCCGGTCAAACGGGGTGCAGAAGGATGGCGGTTCGTCGTGGTACACCCCTTGGCGGGCGAGTACAGCTTGCCTGTCGGCAGTCGGGTCGAGTTGCAGGTCGATAGCGCGGCACGCCACGCCCTGAGTCTGGGCCACAGCGGCTGCCATCTGGCTGCGCTCGCTCTCAACCGGACTCTCACTCCTTACTGGCGTAAAGAAGTGAGCGAGCTCGATGCTCTGGGCCAACCCGACTTCGACCGCCTCGCCATTCAGAGCTCGCGGGTCGAACCTTGTGGTTCGCGGGAGCAGTACCGCATCGGCAAGAGCCTGCGCAAGAAGGGGGTCAACAACGAGGCACTGCTGGCAGATTTGGCGGTGATTGAAGAGAAGGTCAATCGGCAGCTGGCCGACTGGATTGCAGCCGGGGGAGAGATCCGCCGTAGCCGCGCAGGCGAGGCGATCATCGATTCGCGCTACTGGCACTGCACGCTGGAAGGTCAGGAGGTGACCATCCCCTGTGGCGGTACCCATGTTGCCTCGTTCGCCGAGTTGGGAGAGGTCAGGGTGCAGCTCACTCTGGTGGAGGAGGGCTTTGCCATGCTGACCCGGGTCACCCCGACCCACCACTAACCCCGCCGCCTTCACAACAAGCGCCCCCATGTGGCGGCGCTTGTTGAGCGCACTCTCTCGCAAGGGACCCCGGCTAGCGAGGGATCCCGGCACCCAGCTGGTCAGCGATCGCATCCATCAAGGCCCTCACCCGGCGCGGTTGACTGCGACTCGAGGGATAGACCAGCTGCAAGCGGGAAGGGGTGGTCGAAAAGGGGGCCAGCACCTCCAGCAGCGCACCTCTGGCCAGATCCTCCTGCACATCCCACCAGGATTTGAAACAGAGCCCCAGTCCCTGCAAACACCACTGACGTACCAGCAGACCGTTGTTGGTCACCCGTCGTCCGGCCACCTGCACCCGATAGGGGTCACCACCGACCTCGAATCCCCAGCTGCGATCAGGGGTATCGCCAAAGCGCATCACCAGACAGTCGTGTCGCTGCAACTCGTCCGGATGACGGGGGATACCCCGCCGCCGCAAGTAATCCGGGGAGGCGCACACCATCCTGCGGGACTCGCCCAACGAAATGGCACGCAGCGAACTGTCGGCAAGGGTACCGTAACGCAGGGCGAAGTCGATCCCCTGCCCCACCAGATCCACATACCCGTCGGTCAGGTTGAGATCAATGGTAACGCCGGGGTGCATCTCCATGAACTGATCCAGCAAAGGGACCAGCCGGGTACTCCCCAGATCCACCGGTGCACTGAGGCGAATCGGGCCCGCCATCTCCTGACTACCCAACTGGATGCGACGCTGCAGATCGTCTGCGTCGGCCAGCAAGCGGCGCCCCTCCTCCACCAGCAGACGCCCCTCCTCGGTAAGGCTGATGGAACGAGTCGTACGCGTCAGCAGGGCAACCCCATAGTGACGCTCCAAAGCGGCGAGGCGCTCGGAGACGGTAGCCGGGGAGAGTCCCAGCTCGCGCCCCGCAGCGGAGAGCCCCCCTTTCTCCACGATGGTCAGGAAAAGTGCCAGATTATCCAACATTATTGTTCGCCACTTCCGAAATATGAATTCAGCTTGAGCGAGATTATCAGAAATATCTGTCGAATATATCCTCTCTCCATCTCGTGCCAACCCGTGATGACCCTCATCCGGATCGGCTATCTGCACCTTTTTAGAGAGGAATCGATGATGTCATTTACTGCACAAACGCTCTCCGTGGTGATCGGTGGTCACAGTGGCATTGGTGAGGCGGTCGTCGCTGCCCTGAGCAACCGACCCGGCCGGGTGATCGCAGCCAGTCGCCGCGACGGGGTCGATGTGACCGACCCCGCCACGCTGGAGGCATTCTTCCAACACCATGGCCCGCTGGATCATCTGGTGATCACCGCAGGCTCCCAGGCGCCGGGGGACCATTTTCTGGCCCTCGACAACGCCGCCGCCAAATCGGCCTTCGACACCAAATTCTGGGGCACCCTTGCCATCATTAAGGCTGCCGCCCCGCACTTGAAGCCCAATGGCAGCATTACGCTGACCTCCGGCTTTCTGGCCCGCAAAACGGTGCCCGGCACGCTGGTCAAAACTGCCATGAATGCGGCGCTGGAGGCCAGTGCAAAAATCCTGGCGCGCGAGCTGGCCCCCCTGCGGGTCAACGTGGTCAGCCCGGGCCTGACCGACACCAGCGCCTATCAGGCGATGTCCCCCGAGTCACGCCAGGCCATGCTGGAGCGGGCCGCCACAACCTTGCCTGCCGGTCGCTACGGCCGCGCGCAGGACATCGCCGCAGGCTACCTGCTGGCCATCGACAACCCCTTTATGACCGGCGCCACCATCGATCTCGATGGCGGAGCCCTCATCAACTGAACCGCAGGGGAACCATGATGAACCACACCAACCGATTACCGAGCCAGATCTGGATCCTGACGCTCTCGGCCTTTGCGATTGGCACCGCCGAATTCGTGATAGCAGGCATCCTGCCACAAGTGGCCGAAAGCCTTGGGGTCAGCGCAGGTGGCGCAGGCAACCTGATTACCGTCTATGCACTGGCCATTGTCATTGGCGGCCCCATCCTGACCCTCTGGCTGGCCCGTTTCGATAAAAAACGGGTGTTGATGGGCCTGATGGGGCTGTTTATCGTCGCCAATCTGCTCTCGGCCTTTAGCGACGACTACCTGATCCTGGCCATCAGCCGGGTGCTGGCCGGTCTCACACAGGGGCCTTTCTACGGCATCGGCGCCGTGGTTGCCACGCGCATGGTGCAAGACAAGATGGCCGGGCGAGCGGTAGGTCAGATGTTTGCCGGCCTCACCCTTGCCAACGTACTCGGCGTTCCCACTGGCGCCTGGATCGGCAACAGCTTTGACTGGCATACCACCTTTATGGCCGTAGCTGCTCTGGGGGCGGTCGCCCTGCTGGCCATCGCCGTCGCCATCGAACACCAGCCAAAGGAGCTCCCCACCTCCATCGCCAGTCAACTGGCTGCGTTTCGCAACTGGAACTTGCTCGCCAGCCTGCTCTTCACCGTGCTTGGCTGGACAGGCTTCATGACGCTCTACGGCTACATTGCCCCCTTGGCAGAAGAGGTTGCCGGATTCGATCGCTCCGCAATCACCGGCGTGCTTGTGGTAGTCGGTCTGGGTCTGGTGCTGGGCAACAATATTGGTGGTCACAGCGCCGACCGCAATCTGAAACGTTCTCTGCTGCTATGGCCACTGCTGACCATTCTGGCGCTGCTGTTGCTCGGTGCAGTAGAGCACTACTCCTTGCTGTTCCTGATCGCGGCCTTTCTGTTTGGGGTTGCCACCTTTGCCAACCTGCCCGCCATGCAGATGCGGGTCATGAAATATGGCAAGCAAGCTCCCGAGCTGGCAGCCACGGCCAATATCTCGGCATTCAACATCGCCAATGCGCTGGGGGGGATCATCGGCGGCACTGTGGTCGACAGCCACTTCGGCCCGGCCGCCTTGCCCTTCTTTGCCGCACTGGTTCCGCTGACAGGACTGCTGTTTATCCTGAGCCAGGAGCGTAGCCGCCGCGCAGCCCTAGCTTGCTGACCCTTTTTCGCCATGACCATCGCCCCCAAGAGGGGGCTAACAGGAGTCAGGATGACCATACGCGCCATCGACCACTTCACGCTGCGCACCCGCGCGCTGGAGCAAACCGTCGCCTTCTATCGCGAGGTAGTGGGCTTGCAGGAGGGGGTTCGCCCTCCCTTCCCCTTCGCTGGCCGCTGGCTCTATGCCGATGGCCGCCCACTGCTGCATCTAGTGGCCAGCGGCACCGACGAGGGATTGGCAAGCTATCTCGGCGTGCGGGGCGAGGATCACGGCAGCGGCTGCATCGACCATATCTCCCTGCGCGCCGAAGGTGCTGACGAGGTACAGGCCCGCCTGTTGCGCCTTGATATCCCTTTTGTCAGCCGCCTGATCCCGGAGCGGGGCGAGCTGCAGCTGTTTTTGCAGGACAACAACGGCGTCATGGTTGAGCTGCTGTTTCTGGATGACACATCCCAAGAGGGCAAGAGATGACCAGCAGACGCAATTTCATCAAAGGAGGCGCCGCCATCGTCACGCTGGCGGCAACGAGCATATCACTCACCGCGCGGGCAGTGACGCACTCGAACACCACTCAGCAATCGCACAAAGGAGACGGCCCCATGATCCGGCTTGGTATTACCGATCTATCGTTTCACCGCATGACCGGGGCGTTGGTCGCCACCACACTCGAACTGCGCGGTTATCGGGTCACTCGCAGCTACGCCCCCCATGAGGCGAACTTTGCCCGACTGGCCAGCGGAGAGATCGACATGCTAGCATCGGCATGGTTGCCCTCCAGCCACGGCATCTACAAGGAGCAGGTCGAGCAACAGGTCGATATCCGCGAGTTCGGGCTCCACTATCAACCCTATGCCCTCTGGGGAGTGCCGGACTATGTGCCCGCAGATCAGGTCGCCGAGGTGGCGGATCTGCTGCACCCCGAAGTGCGAAAGCGCATGACACCGGTGATCCAGGGGATTGGCCCGGGGGCGGGCATCAGCCGCTTCTCCCGCCAGATCATGGCGGAATATGGCCTGGAAACCGCCGGTTACCGTTTTTTGAACGGGTCGCAAGAGGAGTGCCTCGCGGCATATGAGCGGGCCGTTGCAGAAGAGCGTTGGGCGGTCGTCCCCGTGTGGCGCCCCCAGTTCCTGCACGCGACCTACCGGATCCGTGAACTGAAAGAGCCAAAAGGGCTGCTCGGCGGGGTAGATCGGGCGGTGCTGCTGGCGCGCAGCGATCGGCTTCATCTGCTGGCCAGCGAAGATATCAGCCATCTCGATGGGCTGAGATTTGACAATGCCACCATTGAGCAGCTCGACCACCGTGTCAGTCGGCTGGGGGAACCACTCGATCAGGTCGCCAGAAGCTGGCTGGAAGGGCAAACTGCCTGAAGTACCGCAGTCATGGCAAGGGAAGCGATCTCATCGCTTCTCTTTTAACCAACCCCTGATTAGAATGCGCCTCCCACAGGAGGCACATCACCCATGAGTAGTACCCATCTGCGCACCACTTCGGATCGGCTCCGCTATCTGGTTCTCTATGAAGGCATTGGTCTGGCCATGGTTGCCCCGCTTATCAGCCAGCTGTTTGGCCAGGGTGTCGCCGAGGTCGGTTCACTGGCGATCTTCTTCTCCATCGTCGCCACTGCATGGACCTATGGCTGGAACCTGCTGTTTGACAAGGCGCTGCTGGCTCTGTGCGGGCGCACCAACAAGCGCCCTCTTGATCGCTTCCTGCATGCGTTTGGCTACGAAGCGAGCTTTATGATGCTCTCCCTCCCCTGCGTCATGTTCTGGCTCGATCTGGGGTTATGGGAAGCGCTACTGCTGGATCTCGGCTTCGTCGCCTTCTACCTCGTCTACATCATTCTCTTTACCTGGGCCTATGAGCGGATCTGGCCATTGCCAGCGACCGCGCAGCAAACGGCCTGACGCGCAGAGTGCTCCTTGCGCAAACCAAGGTAGGTGAGATGGAAGGGTAAAACTGAAAGCCCCAATAAAAACAATGCCAGTCAGCAAGCTGACTGGCATTGGACAAAACAGACTTTAAGACTTACTTGACGGCGTCTTTCAGAGCCTTGCCAGCCACGAATGAAGGCACGTTGGCTGCAGCAATCTGGATCTCTTTACCAGTTTGCGGGTTACGGCCGGTGCGGCCTGCGCGGTGGGTGACCTTGAAGGTGCCAAAACCGACCAGCTGCACAGCATCACCTTCTTTCAAGCTCTGGGTAATACCATTGATGATCTCTTCCAGAGCCACTTTGGCCTGAGCTTTGCTCAGATCTGCTTTGGCGGCAATCGCATCGACAAGTTGAGCTTTGTTCATAACATTTCCTTTATGATCGGGCATTTAGCGCTGGGTCACTCTATGCAAAAAAAAACGCTCAAGCAAAGGCTTTATCGAGCAGGGGGCGTCAAACGCTGGGGTTTTCATCAAGATCTGCGGAAAAAGTCACATTCCAGCCCTGAAAAACCCTGAACCAACCGGCCTCTCGCCCTTCAATAAGCTCAATTTGACACCCACCTCAATACCACTTAACAATATCCCGGCAAGCCTATTGACGCTTGGTCAGATTTTCCCTAGTTATAGGGTGTGTCACTGTTCAAACGGCTAGGAAGCCCCATCAATCGCCCGGCCTTGCCCCATGGAGGGATTATGTTGACGAAACTGGAACAGACCAAACAGGCGCTGGCAGGAAAACACAAGGCTATCGACGACTGGCTGGATGCACGGCAAGCCCTGCTGGTCGAATACATGCGGCTGGCTGGCCTTACCCCGGCCCGAACCAAACAGCGATGCCTGCCCAAACCCGAAGAGCTGCAGCACTTCTGTGACAGACTGGTCGACTACGTCAGCGCAGGCCACTTCGAAATCTACAATCACGTGGTCACCGCCTTCGAGCAGGCCAGCGGCGAAACGCTGGAGCTCGCCAAGCGCATCTATCCCCATATCCGCACCAGTACCGAACTGGCTCTCGAGTTCAACGACAAATATAGTGAGGCCGATGAAGCCCAACTGCTGCTGCTTGATGATGACCTCAATGAACTGGGACCGGTGCTGGAAGAGCGCTTCAAACAGGAAGATCGTCTGGTCAAGGCACTCCATGTGGTGGAATCCCTTAGTGCACAACAGGCTTGAACGCCATTTTCGGAGCAAGTTCAAGATACTGGCAGTCAAGGTGGATTACACTCAAAGCAATGACCATCGGGTCCACACTGATTGCATACAAGGAGATGAGCATGTCTGAGCGCCGCCGTTTTGCACGGATCCTCTACTTGACCATGGCTGAACTCACGCAGGGGGAACGCAAGTGGCGCACTCAGCTTGTCGATATTTCCCTGCAGGGTGCGCTGCTAATCCGGCCTGACGACTGGGTGAGCAATGACAACAAAGAGTACCAGCTGAGCTTTGTCCTGAGCGGCAGTGACATCGAGATCAAGATGCAGGTAGAGCTGAACCATGAGGCCAGCAAGAAGCTGGGCTTCTACTGCCATCACATCGACATCGACAGCGCCACACACCTGAGGCGGATGATCGAACTCAATGTGGGCGATGAGGAGCTGCTGCACCGGGAGCTGGAACAGCTGCTGAGCGAGCATCTGGAACACAGCCAGCCCTGACGTTCCATATTTCCCCGTAATCCCGTAAATAAGAAGAGCGCCTCGGCGCTCTTCTTATTTACATGCATCCCAACACATAGTCTTTTGGCTGCATAGGCTTACAGCGCCTCAAGCGCATCAGACAACTTCTTGACCGGCACCACTTCCATCCCTTCGATAGGGTGCTTGGGGGCGTTGGCGTGCGGCACGATGGCGCGGCGGAAACCGTGTTTCGCCGCCTCTTGTAGTCGCTCCTGACCGGACGGCACCGGGCGAATTTCGCCGGAGAGTCCGACCTCGCCAAACACCACCAGATCCTTGGACAGCGACTGGTCGCGGAAGCTGGAGACCATGGCCAGCAGCAGGGCCAAGTCAGCACTGGTCTCTTCCACCTTGACGCCGCCAACCACGTTGATGAAAACATCCTGATCCGCCATCTGCAAGCCGCCGTGGCGATGCAGCACCGCCAGCAGCATAGCGAGCCGGTTGTGATCCATCCCCACCGCCACCCGGCGCGGATTGGAGAGCTGGGAGTAATCCACCAATGCCTGCAGCTCCACCAGCAGCGGTCGGGTGCCCTCCCAAATCACCATCACGATGGAGCCGGGCGCCTGCTCCTCTCCCCTGCTAAGGAAAATGGCAGAGGGATTGCTGACCTCCCGCATTCCCTGCCCGGTCATGGCAAAGACGCCAAGCTCGTTGACCGCTCCGAAACGGTTCTTGTGGGAGCGCAAGGTACGAAAACGGGAGTCATGGCCACCGTCGAGCAGCACGGAGCAGTCGATACAGTGTTCCAGCACCTTGGGGCCGGCCAACGTGCCATCCTTGGTCACATGGCCCACCATGAAGATGGCCACGTGGTTCTGCTTGGCATAGCGAGTGAGCAGCGCTGCGGCCTCGCGCACCTGCGAGACGGAACCGGGCGCCGACTGCACATCCGCCACATGCATCACCTGGATGGAGTCGATCACCATGATCTGCGGCTGCTCCTGCTGGGCAATCAGGCAGATCTGCTCGACGCTGGTCTCCGACAACATCCGCAACTTGTCGGTAGGCAAGCCGAGCCGATTGGCGCGCATCGCTACCTGCTGGAGCGACTCCTCACCGGTGACATAGAGAGTTTTCATCCGCTCGGCCAGACCACACATGGTCTGTAGCAACAGGGTCGACTTGCCCGCCCCCGGGTTGCCGCCGATAAGAATGGCAGAGCCCGGCACCACGCCGCCGCCAAGTACCCGATCCAGCTCCTTGAAACCGGAGGAGAAACGGGGGATCTCGGTAGTGGCTATCTCTGCCAGTGTCTGCACCTGACTGCCAATTGCACCGGCATAACCGGTATAGCGGGCACTCTTGCCGGCAGGAGTTACCGACCCGAGGCGCACCTCGGTAATGGTGTTCCACTCCTTGCACTCACTGCACTGGCCCTGCCAGCGTGTGAAGTCGGCACCACATTCGGAACAAACATAAGCAGTTTTATTTTTGGCCATTGATAACTCGGGGACAGGATGAATTCCTGCTTGATATACTTGTTTGCGACCGACAGATCAAACCCAGAATCGGAAAAGTGACTTTCCGTGGCAGGAACACATGGATTCAGAACACCAACAATATCTGATTGAACAACTTGTCCCCTTGTTGCGGGAGAAAGATTTCGAGGAGATCTTCAACCGCATGACCCAGGAAGAGAACAGCAATAGCCGTTTTCTGCTCAAAATGGAGCTAAAACGCAAATGCTCTCCGTGCCGCAGGGTCATCGACATGCGCGATGAGCTGGCAGATGAGTGTCTGATCCATGAGTTCGACGGCATTACCCACTTCATGCCGGCCGAGGCAATCAACCTGTTCCAGTCCCAGTGCTATCTCTACCGTGACGCCTATACCATAGGGGTCAACGAGGCTCTGCAACAGTGGCAAAAACAGCAGCACCACGCTCGCGTCGATGGCCACCTCACCCCGCCGGCCAGTCCGTTCAGGCAATACGATGTCAATACCATCGCCTTCGCCAGCTACTACGGCCGTCGCCAGGAGCGGATGCACTTCAGCTCGCCGGTACTGCTCAAGCTGCCGGATGGTGAAAAGCTGTTTGCCAAGAGTTCTGATCTCTCCCTCGGCGGGATGCGCATCTCGGTGCCCTATCTGCCCAGTTACCATACCGGCGCTCAGGTCGAGGTCTTCTTCACCGGGCTGGAACGCGACAACCCCAACCCGGTACTGCACCAACCGGTCAATTACCAGATCCTCGGGGAAGAGAGCAAAGAGGGAAAATTCTGGCTGCGGCTGGTGCGCACTGGCGAGCAACCCGCCTTTGACGCTTTTTTGAAAGAGTTCATCGAAGTCAACAAGGTGCGCTACCGGGTCAGCGTCGACTACCTGCTCTCGGCCGCCATCATCAAGGGGTACGAGCAGTTCTACCTGCCACGCATGACCGGCATGCCGCTCTTCTTCGGGACCGGCGACAGCCCCTGCCTCGAGATTGCCCTGCGCACCGAGAACAACCAGCATCTGCTGGAGTACTGGCGTGACGAGAAGAACCGCGATGCGCTGGCGGGGCTCTTCAATGCCGAGCGGATGAAGCGACTCTGCCCCGCCCCCGGTGCCACCAGCGAAACCCTCATCTACTGCTTCACCCACACGGTGCGCAGCCACATCTACTTCTTCTCGGCAACTGCCGAAGAGCTGCGCCAGAGCGGCCTGACCGCCCTCTTCTTCCAAGTGGGCTCACGCCGCCCCAGCTGGCGCGTCTACAAGTTCACGCTGGAGGCGTGCGAACTGCTCGAAGCGGATGTCGGCCAGCTGCAGGGGCTCGAAAACCCGCAGTTGCAGGACATACTGCTGCTCGAGCGACTCAAGCAGATTGGCTATTGCGGCCTGCTGCAGGAGATCAGTCAGGAGTCCCAGCGCGAAGAGTTCTATCAGGAGGGGGAGGCTGGCAGCAACGCCAACGAGTTGCAGCGTTTTGGCCACGAGCAGGGGGTTGCCCCCTTCGAGATCGAGACCCTGCACTATGTCCAGCTGCGCAAGGAGCTGCGCTACATCCACAAGACGGCAGTCGCCATCCACCACAACGGCAAGTCCTGGCTGGGCTGGACCCGCGACATCTCGGCCCATGGCCTGCAGATCGAGCTGGAAGAGGCGTTTGTCGGCGAGAAAAACGATGTGGTGACCATTGCCCTGCCCCGCCTGCAGGAGCTCTCCAAGAGCATGGACTTGCAGCATCTCTCCTATCGGCTGGTCAGTCTCAACATGACCCGTACCGTGCTGCATCTCTGCATCGAGGGGGATTCCGATCGCCACACAGGTCGCCAGTTCTTCAGCCTGCTGATCGAAAGCAACCAGAACAAGCTCAAGGCAGCGCAGGAGCAGCGTCGCTACCGCGGGCTGGCCCGCGCCCTGCGCAACATCTACACCCACCACCTGTTCAACTCGCCGGTCTACATCAACAAGCTGAAGGGGGCCCCCAAACCCGCCTCCATCGGCAAGTCGCTCAAGCCGCGCAGCCTGCAACGGCTGCTCACCGCCTGCGCCGAGCTGCCGGAGCAGGAGAACCTCTATCCGCTGTTTCAGGGAGAGCTGCTCAAGGAGCTGTTGATGACGCCGCTGCGCAGCATAGAGCGGGAGGACAAGCCGAAAGAGGAGGAGGTCTACATCGCCAGCATCCAGACCAGAGCGGGCCTGCCCATCTTCCGCAGCCGTCTCGCCAGCGAGTTCACCGGCGTGAAGGAGAAACGCCAGTTTATCGAGCTGGCGCTACAGGAAGGGGAGTTCTACTCGGTGCTGGTCGGCGTCTCCCGCACCGGGCGCCCCGACACCAACTTCATTGCCAACGAGCTGGACTACATCGCCAAATTTGCCATTCACAAGGCGAAAAAGCTGGAGGAAGAGCTCTGGAGCGTCGTCGGGGTCGGCGAGCTGACCGACACCACCCAGGCGACCCTGTTCCGCCTCGGCATCACGCCGCCACTCAACTGATCCCGGCCACAAGAAACAGGGCGCTTCATGCGCCCTGTTTTTTTATCACGCGGCCTGCGGATCCAGCAGCCAGTCGAGGATCCGGGGGAAGTGATCCTCCTGCGCCTGCGGGGCGGTCAGCATATTGATATGGTCGTAATCGAGCCGGTTGCCGTTGTCCCGACCAAGCCGGGTATGGCGGGTCCTTGAGCCCATCTCGTCGCTGAAACGGCGCACGTCGGTGGGGTGGCCCAGCACCTTGTCCGCCTTGGCCGAGATCATCCAGAGCGGCGGCCAGTTGACCCGGGCAGCCGCCTCGTCATAGGCAAAACCGTCGTGGGGATCCTGCCAGGGGCCGCACTTGACCCAGGGGATGGTCTCCTGCAGGTAGCGCAGCGGCTCGTCATCGGCACCAATCTTGAGATCCCGGGCAGCCAGAAAACCGCGGCGACGAGCCAGCCAGGGGGCCAGCCGGTTCCAGATCAGATCCACCTTCAACCAGCGCTCGGGATTTTGCACCGACACACCGCGTTTAGTGCCAAAAAACAGCAGGCTGGCCACCTGCTCCGCCAGTTCGGGAAAGCGCACCAGCGTGGAGGCCATGATGACGCCGCCCCAGGAGTGAGCCACCCAGTGCACCTTGAAGCCTTGGTGGCGCGCGGCAATCCAGCGGTGCAGGGCGGGCAGATCCTCGGTGATGAGTTCATGCTGACCGTGCTCCGCCTGCTCGGCGATGGCGGGGGTACTGAGCCCGCGCCCGCGCAGATCGGCGACATAAACCTGAAAGCCGTGGCGAGCCAGAAAGCAGGCCAACCCCTTGCCCGACTCAGTATAGAAGATGCGACCGTTCTCGATGGCGCCGTGCACCATCAGGATGGGTTCACCATGAACGGCCGCCCCCGGTTTGATATGACGGACGTGTAACTGATGCTCGCCGCAGGGGACAAAGAGTGATTGCTGCAACAATTCCATTTCGATTGGTTTCCTCCATGAAACAATATCAGGGGCGATCCCAGCGCCTTTCGCTACAGGCGCGTGCCGAGAGCAGGCAGAGCACCCCCTCCAGATCGTGGTGATTGAGGGTGGCAGCAGCCTGCGCCCGCACCAGCGGTTTGGCATGGATGGCGATGCCAAGACCTGCCACCGCCATCATCTTGAGATCGTTGGCGCCATCGCCGATGGCCACGGTCTGGGCGGGCGCAATGGCATACTCGGCCGCCAGCTGCTGCAGTACTTCGGCTTTGACGCTGGCATCGACGATGCGCCCGCTCACCTTGCCGGTCAGCTGGCCCCCCTCCACCGCCAGTTCGTTGGCGAAGATGGCATCCAGCCCCAGCTCCCGCTGCAGCTGGCCGGCAAAGCGGGTAAAACCGCCGGAGGCGATGGCAACACGCCACCCCGCCTGTTTGAGGGTATCGACCATCAGCTGCAAGCCCGGCATCCAGGGCATCCATGCCGCCACCTCATCGAGGATGGCGACAGGCGCCCCCTCAAGCAGCGCCACCCGATTGCGCAGACTGTCGGCAAACTCCAGCTTGCCCTGCATGGCGGCCGCGGTCACCGCGGCAACCTGATCGCCCACCCCCGCCAGCCGTGCTATCTCGTCGATGCACTCGATGCGGATCGCGGTGGAGTCCATGTCCATCACCAACAGACCGGGCTCACTCAGAGTAGGCAGCGCGGGCAAATGACAGAGATCGACCTCCCACACCCTCTCCTTGAGCACGGCCACCAACTCGGGAGAGAAGCGGTCGGTACCGAGCAGCAGCAACGGGCAACCCGCTACCTCGGTCGCCGGATAGAGGGTCGCCGCCACCCCGTGCTCAGCCAACAAGGGCGCCAGCTCTTCCAGAGAGGCCGGCCCCATTGCCTTGCCAAACAGCACCAGCCAGCCAGCCGCAAGGGGCGTCCCGGTTGGTTGCAGGGCATCCGGGGTCAGCTGCCACCAGGGGGAAGATGACAGCTGGGCGGGCCATTCGGATAAGGAGGTGGGGAGCCGGGACAACAACATAAGCGATACGCCTTCCATGGTGATCAAGGGGTTAACAATAGTGGCCCAGAGTAGCGTATTGCTTTTTGCGCAGGCAAGCGCCAAGATCCCGCAACTTCCGGTCAGCATGAGGTCTCGCGCTTGCAGCGTCATCTTCCCATCAAACGTGTGCTCAGTCTGGTAGCCGGCCTGCTGCTCGGCTGCTGGGTACTGGTTGTGCTCCTCCATATGCAGGGAGAGAGTCAGGCCGCCCTGCACAGCGAAGCGCGCAACCGCGCCCAGGCGCTGGTCGCCTATGCCGCCCGCGACATGAAGCGCTGGATCAAGGAGGACAACAGCAGCGAGCTGGAGCGACTGGCACGGGATCTGGCGACCGAGCCGGAGATCCTCGATGTCACCCTCTATGATGGGCGCGGCATCCCGCTCGCCCAGTCGGAGCAGGCCGTACCGCTGGAGAGCCTGCTCCCCATCGGCAGCGACAACAAGTCGATGCCGGAACAGGGCAAGGGACGCATCCAGTTCGTGCAGGAGATCCAGGACGGAGCCCAGACCCTCGGCTATCTGCGCATCACGCTGGAAGAGCAGCAGATCCTGGCGGACAAAGATACCCTGCTCAAGGTGACACAGGAGAAACAGCGACTGATGCTGCTGGTCGCCCTGCTGGCCGGCGTACTCATCTCCTACGGCATTCGCCGCAACTACATGCGGGTGCGCAAGCACAAGAAAAAGAGTACGCCCCCCTCCCCGCCACCGGAAAACTGATGGCCCGGACAGAGAGCAGATAAAAAAACGGCGGCCCGCAGGCCGCCGTTTTTTTATTCGCAAGGAGATTACTTGTCGCCCAGCAGGACTGAATCCAGTGCGATTTCGATCATGTCGTTGAAGGTCAGCTGACGCTCTTCAGAGGTGGTCTGCTCACCGGTACGGATATGGTCGGAGACGGTGCAGATGGTCAGTGCCTTGGCACCGTACTCTGCGGCTACGCCGTAGATACCGGCGGCTTCCATCTCGACACCCAGGATGCCGTATTTTTCCATGACGTCGAACATGGAGGGATCCGGAGTGTAGAACAGGTCGGCGGAGAAGATGTTGCCCACGCGCACGGCAACGCCCTTGTTCTTGGCAGCCTGCACAGCATTGGCAACCAGGTCGAAGTCAGCGATGGCAGCGAAGTCGTGATCCTTGAAACGCAGACGGTTTACTTTGGAGTCGGTGCAGGCGCCCATACCGATCACTACGTCACGCAGTTTCACATCTTCACGCACGGCACCGCAGGAGCCGACGCGGATCAGGGTCTTCACACCGTAATCGGTGATCAGCTCTTTGGCGTAGATGGAGCAGGAGGGGATACCCATGCCGTGGCCCATTACGGAGATACGACGGCCCTTGTAGGTACCGGTAAAGCCGAACATGTTGCGCACGTCGCAGATCTGCTCGACGTTCTCCAGGAAAGTCTCGGCGATGTACTTGGCGCGCAGGGGGTCGCCCGGCATCAGCACGGTATCAGCAAAGGCGCCATCTTTCGCATTGATATGAGGAGTTGCCATTCTCTTGATTCCTTCACACTTGGGTTGAGTTTTATTGTCTTTATTAAAATTGCCCGCCACCGGAGTGGCGGGCGGGTAAATTACAGGAAGCTGGTACCGTATGCCAGTTTGGGCAGACCGTGGTACGCCGCAATGCTCTGGCCGATGTCGGCGAAGGTCTCGCGACGGCCGACGGAACCGGCTTTGACCGGCTTGCCGTAGAACAGTACCGGGATGTACTCGCGGGTATGGTCGGTACCGCTCCAGGTCGGGTCACAACCGTGGTCTGCGGTCAGCACCACCACGTCGCCATCCTGCAGCAGGTCGAACAGCTCCGGCAGGCGGGAGTCGAAATACTCCAGCGCATCGGCGTAGCCCTTCACGTCGCGACGGTGACCGTAAGAGGAGTCGAAGTCGACGAAGTTGGTGAAAACGATGGTGTTGTCTCCGGCTGCTTTAACCTCTTCCAGAGTGCGATCCCACAGCTCGGTCAGACCAGTACCCTTCACCTTCTTGGTAATGCCCTGCTCGGCATAGATGTCGGCGATCTTGCCGATGGAGACCACCTGGCCACCCGCGTCCTTCATGTAGTCCAGCACGGTCGGTGCCGGCGGCAGCACGGAGTAGTCGTGACGGTTGCCGGTACGCTTGAAGTTGCCCTTGCCACTGCCCACGAACGGACGCGCGATAACGCGGCCGATGTTGTAGGGCTCCAGCAGCTCGCGCACGATGTGGCACAGCTCATAGAGCTTCTCGAGGCCGTAGGTCTCTTCGTGGCAGGCGATCTGGAACACCGAGTCGGCAGAGGTGTAGAGGATCGGCTTGCCGGTGCGCATATGCTCTTCGCCCAGATCGTCCAGTACCTGGGTACCGGAAGCGTGGCAGTTGCCGAGATAACCCGGCAGACCGGCCTTCTCGACAATGGCATCCAGCAGCTCCTGCGGGAAGCTGTTGGTGTGATCCTTGAAGTAGCCCCACTCGAACAGTACGGGCACACCGGCGATCTCCCAGTGACCGGACGGAGTGTCCTTGCCGGAGGAGAGCTCCTGAGCGTAGCCGTAGGCACCGACCACCTCGATATCTTTCTTAAGACCTGCCGGGAAGGTGCCGGAAGCCTGTTCGCAAGCGTGGCCGAGGCCCAGCTTGCTCAGGTTCGGCAGATTGAGGGCACCACGGCCCTGCGCTTCACCAGCCGCACACGCCTTGGCGATATGGCCAAGGGTATTGGCGCCCGTGTCTCCGAACTTGTCAGCGTCGGCGGCAGCGCCGATACCGAAAGAGTCCATCATCAGGATAAAGGTACGTTTCATGGGACTTCCCCTTGTTACAAATCAGCCAGGGTGATACGGCGGTACACTTCAGGCAGTGCCTCGGGCCGCTCGCCACCAATCCGGACAGCCGCCTGCACCATGCTGGCAGCCTGAGCATATTGCTCTTCAGTCTGAGCGTGGATCATGGCGATCGGCTTGTCAGCATCGACGCTCTGACCCAGGCGGATAAAGTCGGTCAGACCAACCGCATAATCAAGTTTGTCACCGGCAGCGCGGCGACCGCCGCCCATGGCGACCACGGCCAGACCCAGTTCGCGGGTATCCATGGCGGTCACGAAGCCGCTGTTGGCCGCGAAGACCGGGCGCACGATGGCGGCTTTGGGCAGGTAAGCGTCGTAACGCTCCATAAAATCAGCCGGACCACCCAGGCCAGTCACCATGCGGCCGAAGATCTCGGCAGCCTTGCCGTTATCCAGCACCGCCTGCAGCTTGGCGCGGGCATCGCGTTCGTCGCTGGCAAGACTGGCGGAGATTAGCATCTCGGCGCACAGCGCCATGGTCACTTCGTGGATCCGCGGGTTGCGATATTCACCGGTCAGGTAGCGCACCGCTTCACGCACTTCCACCGCGTTGCCGGCGCTGGAGGCCAGCACCTGGTTCATGTCAGTCAAGAGCGCTGAAGTACGGCAACCGGCACCGTTGGCCACGGCCACAATGCTCTTGGCCAGCTCTTCGGAGGCTTCAAAGGTCGGCATAAAGGCGCCGGAGCCCACTTTCACATCCATCACCAGCGCTTCGAGCCCGGAGGCGAGCTTCTTGGAAAGGATGGAGCCGGTGATCATGGCGACAGATTCGACGGTGGCGGTGATGTCACGTACTGCATAGATACGCTTGTCGGCCGGGGCGAGATCGCCAGTCTGGCCGATGATGGCGACACCCGCCTCTTTCACCACTTTCAGGAAACGATCGTTGTCGACCGAGGTCTGGTAGCCGGGAATGGCATCCAGTTTGTCTAGGGTACCACCGGTGTGGCCCAGGCCACGGCCGGAGATCATCGGCACGAAACCGCCGCAGGCGGCGACCATCGGGCCAAGCATCAGGGAGACAACGTCACCCACACCGCCGGTGGAGTGCTTGTCGACAATCGGGCCACCCAGATTGAGGTGATCCCAGGTCAATACCATGCCGGAGTCGCGCATGGCGCAGGTCAGGGCAACCCGCTCATCCATGGTCATATCTTTGAAGTAGACCGCCATCGCCAGCGCCGCAATCTGGCCCTCGCCGATGGTGTTATTGGTAATGCCCTGAACGAAGAATTGAATCTCTTGGGTACTGAGCGCTTCACCGTTGCGCTTCTTGCGAATAATTTCTTGAGGCAAAAACATCTTTCATTCCCTCAGCCATTGCTGGCGTTACACAAGCCTGAATCCTTGCCCGCGCACCACAGGTGGGGGCTTAACAGGGCGGACAGCCGTCCGCCCTCTCATCAACCTATTAGTAACCGCTGGTGTTGGCCGGCTTGTCGCCATGCCCCAGAGTGGCCAGCAGGCTGGCCAGCAGGCTGGATGCACCAAAGCGGAAGGTGCGGGCGGATACCCAATCCTTGCCGAGGATCTCTTCGGCCATGGCCAGGTACTGACCCGCCACGGCGGCATCTTTCACGCCACCGGCCGGCTTGAAACCGACTTTCGGATTCTTGGCCTTGATCACTTCCATCATGATGCGCGCCGCTTCCGGGGTCGCATTGACCGGCACCTTGCCGGTGGAGGTCTTGATGAAGTCGGCACCGGCATCGATACAGATTTCGGAAGCGCGACGGATCAGCGCCTCTTCTTTCAGTTCGCCGGTTTCGATGATCACTTTCAGCAGCACGTTGGCACCACAGGCCTCTTTACAGGCTTTGACCAGATCAAAACCGATCTGTTCGTTGCCAGCCATGAAAGCGCGGTACGGGAACACCACGTCCACTTCGTCGGCACCGTAGGCGACAGCGGCACGGGTCTCGGCCACGGCGATCTCGATGTCGTCGTTGCCGTGCGGGAAGTTGGTCACGGTCGCAATGCGCACGTCGGCAGCGCCGATCTCACGCAGGGTCTTGCGAGCGATAGGAATGAAACGGGGGTAGATGCAGACGGCGGCGGTCAGACCGGCCGGTGACTTGGCCTTATGGCACAGGTCGATCACCTTCTGATCGGTATCGTCGTCGTTCAGGGTGGTCAGGTCCATCAGGTTCAGGGCGCGCTGGGCGGCCAGTTTCAGATCACTCATTCTGTTCTCCAAAGTCTCGATTTGATCCAGATAACCGGGCACCACCACAAGCTCCGAAAAGGAGATAGCAGTAGCAATTCCCAGCTATACGGGAATGGAATTACAGTGCGAAGGCTGAGGCACAACGACTGTAAATAAGGCAAGAGCCCTGTCACTTTCTTACAAAAGTGCGGACTTGGTTCCATGAAGACTTGAGAAAGGCAGAGCAACTCCGACCCGACTTCCCAATCAATTCCATTTGACCGCCAACACCCGATTTCATCGAGCATTAGTCATTGCCAGCACCCTGCTGGCAACGCCTATTTCAGCCGAGATACCCCCTGTTTGCAAGCCGGATTTGCCAATTTCAGAGGTACCTCACATCTGGCAAATCCGCATTCAAAAATGCCTTACGAAAAGAAGCGCGTCAGGATCCAGGAGTAGGCCAGCCCCCCCAGATAGACCCCGACAATCCCCATCACCCCGGACAAAACGGGAGGAGCCGGGATTGGCAATTTGAGGAAAGAAAACAACAAACCGACTATAAAGCCGGCCACCATCGCCAGTAGCACTTCATTCATATAACCTCCGATTTGACTCATTTTATTATTAGTTTAGATAGGAAAACGGTTGTCACCGCTCCATACGCGAACGCCACGGCAGATGCCGTGGCGTTCGTGTTTATACCCTGTCAGTCAGGCTGATATTACATGCCGGACAGTGCCAGGAAGAAGCCTGCGATAGTCGCAGACATCAGGTTGGACAGAGAGCCAGCCAATACGGCTTTCAGACCAAATTTCGCAATGGTGCCGCGGCGGTTCGGTGCCATCGACCCCAGACCACCCAGCAGAATGGCAACGGAAGAGAGGTTGGCAAAACCACACAGGGCAAAGGAGATGATCGCCTTGGTGTGATCGGACATGGCCACACCGTTGATCAGCACCTCGTTTTTCAGGTACGGAGCGAAGTTCAGATAAGCCACAAACTCGTTCACTACCAGTTTCTGACCGATGAAGGAACCGGCAACAATCGCTTCACTCCAGGGCACACCGATCAGGAAGGCCAGCGGGGAGAAGATCCAGCCCAGCAGCAGTTCCAGAGAGAGTTGCGGATAACCGAACCAGCCACCCACACCGGAGAAGATACCGTTGATCATGGCGATCAGGCCGATGAAGGCCAGCAGCATGGCGCCGACGTTCAGAGCCAGTTGCATACCGGCAGAAGCACCAGCAGCAGCGGCGTCAATCACGTTGGCCGGCTTGTCGTCCAGCTCGGCATCTGCGGAGCTTTCGTCATAGTTCGGGGTCTCGGTTTCCGGTACCAGCAGCTTGGCGAACAGCAGACCACCCGGTGCAGCCATGAAGGAGGCAGCGATGAGGTATTCCATCTTGACGCCCATGGAGGCGTAGCCAGCCAGAACGGAACCGGCAACAGATGCCAGACCACCACACATGACCGCGAACAGCTCGGAGTCAGTCATCTTGGAGATGTAGGGACGAACCACCAGCGGGGCTTCAGTCTGACCCACGAAGATGTTGGCAGTCGCAGAGAGGGATTCGGTACGGGAAGTGCCCAGCACTTTCTGCAGACCACCGCCCAACAACTTGATGACCATCTGCATGATGCCCAGGTAGTAGAGCACTGCGATCAGGGAAGAGAAGAAGATGATGACAGGCAGAACACGGAAGGCAAAAATAAAGCCGCCGCCACCGAACACTTCAAACATCTTGTTGCTGACCAGACCACCGAACAGGAATTCGATACCATTCTGGCCATAGCTGATGACGCTGGAGACTGCATCGGATACACCGACCAGAATATCGCGCCCTACCGGTACATAGAGTACAAACGCACCCAGACCAGCTTGAATTGCAAACGCACCGGCTACGGTACGGACGTTGATTGCCTTGCGGTTGCTGGAGAACAGCACCGCGATAAGGACGAGCGTCGCCATCCCTACCAGACCCATGAACAAATTCATTATTATCTTCCTCTAGTAGCACCTGGCTTGTTAGTGAGTTGTAAAAAAACCCAACTAATCAAGGGGAGCGCATTATACTAATTAAAGTCCGATAAAATAGAATGCTGGTCACATTTTATCGGTATCAAATTATTCAAGTGTCACAAAATTAGACAGCAAACGATTTTTACGCTTATTTTTTTCCCTGATAGCTCAACCACTTGTTACACCAATGTTTCATTGCCTTTTGCGATGCCGGAAAAGTCGCTCGGCATTATCAATTAACACATTTGAAACATATTCTGCAGGTTCTTCTCGTATCCCCATCAATATCGCCGCAATTTCCGGCAGCGCTTCCGGTGTATTTCGCTCTCCTTGCCGCCCCTGTAGCGGCATATCCGGTGCATCTGTTTCCAGCACCAGCGATTCAAGCGGCATGGCCCGAAATACCTCACGGGTTTTGTTGGCCCGCTCATAGCTGATAACCCCGCCGACACCAAGATAAAAGCCTAACTGCCAGAACGCCTCTGCTTGTTGCAGCGAACCGCTGAAGGCGTGGATCACGCCACCTCGAACCGGTTTGAAGCGACGCAGCAGCTTGGCCACAGTGTCATTGGCCCGTACCGAATGAACTATCAATGGCAGCTCGACATCGACTGCCAGCTTGATCTGTGCCTCGAACAGTTCGAACTGCCTACCCTGAGGTACATGGGAGCGCAGATCCAGTCCGCACTCACCGATGGCTACCAGCCCCTCGGGACGGCTCGATACCAGCTCCCGCAGCCGATCTATTGCCCCCTCCTCTTGTTCACCGGCATACCAGGGATGAACACCCAGGCCATAACACACGCCTGTGTGCTGGTTGGCCAGCGCCATCACACGGTGCCAGTTGGTCTCGGCAATAGCAGGAATGATATACTCCGTCACCCCGGATGCCTGGCAACGAGCCAGCAATGCCTCCCTGTCCTCGTCAAAGTCAGGAAAATCGAGGTGGCAATGGGTATCTGTCAGCTGCATATCACTCACACCTGTTTGTGGGATTTAATGGGTCATTGAAGATGATGAACAACAAACACCGTGGTTTTACCCTGATTGAGCTGGTGCTGGTCATCATCGTACTGGGGATCCTGGCAGTGGTAGCCCTGCCCCGTTTTATCAATATCAAGGATGATGCACTGAAAAGCATGGTATCGGCGACTGCGGGCAATTTTGCCAGTGCGGCCCGTCTGGCCAATGCCGGCTGGGCGGTGGTAGTGAAGGGGCAATCCGTCGCGCTCTACAACCTGAGCAGTTTTGGCAACAGCACGATAGATATCAATCGCTATGGCTGGCCGGTGGGCTCCGAAGAGGATTACAACAAGCCGGTAGACACCCCCTATCAACCGGGATCTGGCAACCATATCTCGGTCAGCAACCAGTCAGACTGCCGACTGCTTTTTACCGATCTGCTGGATGGCAGTCAGAGCGTTGCGTCAACGGATCAGCCTGACGCAGTGCAGAAGCGGGCTGATTACCTTTCCACCATGATTGGCCCAGGTCATCCGGATGAAGATGAAGGCAACGAGGTGCACTATAACTGCCGCTATATTCTGCGCGATTCTGTCGGTCGCTTCCCGGATTACCCGAATGGCCTGGGTTTTGAATACAACAGCGTTACCGGTGCCGTGACCCGCAATTTTCAGTAAGTGAATCATCACTGCCGGGATTGCACTCTTTCGATGGATCCTCATCATAACGAACCGGCGTACAACAGCGCCGGTTATCCTGAGTAAGTCCCCACTCTTCACACCACTCGTCGTAACGGGCCAACCAGCGTAGCAACACCCCTTTCATCGGCACTCCCTCCCGCAGTTGAAACACAAGCAGGAGAACATCCTAGCAGAGCGGAGAAAGTGAACAAGTCATCGCGATGCGACGCAAACAGCGATAAAAAAAACCGGCCAGCATTGCTGACCGGTTTTTCTCATCTTGACTCGATAGCCTTAGAGGCTTTTGAGCTTCTCTTCCGGCAGGGCCAGCTCGTCGTTGTGGTTGACGCCGATGCCACGCTCCAAAACATGGCGAGCGATGGCATGGGCCTCTTCCAGCGAATGCATGCTGTAGGTACCGCACTGATACTCGTTCAGCTCGGGGATCTTGCCCTGCTCCTGCACGGTCAGCACATCACTCATGGCTGCTTGCCAGGCAGCACCGACACGGGCCTCGTCCGGCGCACCGATCAGGCTCATGTAGAAGCCGGTACGGCAACCCATGGGGGAGATATCGATGATCTCCACACCGTTGCCGTTCAGATGATCACGCATAAAACCGGCGAACAGGTGCTCAAGGGTATGGATACCGCGCTCGGAGAGGATCTCCTTGTTCGGTACGCAGAAACGCAGGTCGAACACGGTAATGGTGTCTTTGTTCGGGGTCTGCATGGTTTTGGCCACACGCACCGCTGGCGCTTCCATACGGGTGTGGTCAACGGTAAAACTGTCCAATAACGGCATTTCTGACTCCTGATTGGGTTACCAGAACCAGCCCCCGCGGGAGAGCTGATCCTTGCATTGTCGATACTGGGCGCCGTAGCGCTGGGCGCGAGCTTCCACCTTGCGCGAGGTTTTCATCAACCACCCCTTGCTGCGATAGCTGCCACGCCGATAGCCACCCCACCCTTCGTGATAATTGAGATACTGGCCATAGGCATCCCACTTGGAGGTGCCATTGAGCCGCTGGGCCTTGTTAGTGTACCAGCCCATAAAATCGATGGCGTCGGCAAAGTCATCGCGATCGCTCCAGCTATTGCCGGTCTCTCGCTGGTAATCGGCCCAGGTCTCGTCTTTCACCTGAGCGTAGCCATAAGCCGAGCTCGCCCGTCCGGTCGGAATAAAGAGGAAATACTCCATCGGCGGCTGGGCATCGTGTACGAAGGAGGACTCCTGATACATCATGGCCATCACCACATGGATCGGCGTCCCCCACTTCTCGTTCATCTTGAGCGCAGCCTTGTGCCACTCCGGCTTCTCGCGAAAGATCTGGCACAAGTTTTCCGGCTGGGCCGGCGGGCGGGTACTGCACGCGGTGAGTACTGCCAGCAGGCCGGCCACCGCCACGATGCGCTTTCGGGACAGCAGAGCAGAACTTGATTTGCTCTCCTGAACATAACGAGGCAAAAACGACATCAGATAGCGTCTTCGTTCTCTTCGCCGGTACGGATACGAATGACGCGCTCCACCTCGCAGACGAAGATCTTGCCGTCACCAATCTTGCCGGTACGAGCAGTGTTCTGGATCGCTTCCAGACAGGCATCGAGATCCTCGTCCTGCACTACCAGCTCCACCTTCACTTTCGGCAGGAAGTCGACCATGTACTCGGCACCGCGATAGAGCTCGGTGTGGCCCTTCTGGCGGCCGAAGCCTTTGACTTCGGAGACGGTCATGCCGTTGATGCCGATCTCGGCCAGGGCCTCGCGCACATCGTCCAGCTTGAACGGTTTGATGATGGCTTCAATCTTCTTCATGGTGTCTCCTTACCAGTTCTGTTTGCCAAACCCGGAAGTAATGGGGTAACGGCGATCCTTACCAAAGTTGCGGGCCGTGATGCGGGGCCCAACCGCCGCCTGACGGCGCTTGTATTCGTTGAGATCCACGAGGCGGATCACCTTGCGCACCACCGCCTCCTCGAAGCCCTCTGCCACCATGTCGGCGACCGAGGCATCCTCTTCCACGTAGCGCTTGAGGATGGCATCCAGGATGTCGTACGGCGGCAGACTGTCCTGATCCACCTGATCCGGCGCCAGCTCTGCTGAAGGCGGACGGTCGATAACCCGCTGCGGGATCACGTAGTCGACCGAGTTGCGATATTCGCACAACTTGAAGACCAGCGTCTTGGGCACATCTTTCAACACGTCAAAACCGCCCGCCATGTCACCGTACAACGTGGCATAGCCGACCGCCATCTCGCTCTTGTTGCCGGTGGTCAGCACGATGCGACGACGCTTGTTGGAGAGCGCCATCAAGAGTACCCCACGGCAGCGTGCCTGCAGGTTCTCTTCGGTGGTATCGCGGGCGGTGCCTTCAAACAGCGGCGCCAGCTGGGTCATAAACCCTTCGAACATCGGCTCGATGGAGATGATGTTGAACTCGACCCCCATCCGCTCGGCCTGCTCCTTGGCATCCTCCACGCTCATCTGGGCGGTATAGCGGAACGGCATCATCACCGCCTGCACCTTGTCGGCCCCGATGGCATCGGCCGCAATGGCCAGCGTCAGCGCCGAGTCGATGCCGCCGGAGAGGCCCAGCACAGCACCTTGGAAACCGTTCTTGGTGACGTAATCGCGCACCGCCAGCACCAGAGCCTGATAGGTCTCAGCCAACGGATCCAGCGGCGCAGCCGGTTCCCGCTCTTTCACCGGTTGACCATCCGCAAAGCGTACCAGCGCCAGCTCTTCAGCAAACGGGGCGAGCTTGTGGGTCAACTCGCCCTGGCTATTGAACACCTTGGAGCAGCCGTCGAAAATCAGCTCATCCTGACCGCATACCTGATTGAGGTAAACCAGCGGCAGATCGGTCTGATCGCAGCGCTCAGTCATCAGTTCGCGGCGGATCCAGGGTTTCTCCTGATCGTAAGGAGACGCATTGATGGTGAGTAGCAGATCGGCCCCTGCCGCCCTGGCGGCCAGCGCCGGGCCCGGCTGCCAGAGGTCTTCGCAGATGAGTAGACCCAGATTGTGACCACGGAAGGGAACCACACAAGTCTCGGTCGCGGCGGTGAAGTAGCGCTTCTCGTCGAATACCCCGTAGTTGGGCAGGTCCTGCTTGAAATAACGGGCAATCAGCTTGCCGTGCTCATAGAGGGAGGCTGCGTTATAAAGCGCCTCACCTTCACGCCAGGGATGCCCGACCAAAATGGCGCAGTTACCCTGCCATTCGGCAATGCGAGCCAGCGCAGCATCGACCCGTATCATCAGATCGGCGCGCAACAGCAGATCTTCCGGTGGATAGCCGGTCAGGGCCAGCTCGGAACAAACCAGCAGATCGGCACCTTGCTGTTCGGCTTGAGCGGCCGCAGCGAGCACTTTGTCAGTGTTATCTTCGATGGCGCCTACCGTCAGATTCAACTGGGCAAGCATCAGAGAGAGGGCTTTTGCCATGGCGATGCATCTTGAATTCGAAAATGATGGGGAATGATAAAGAAAAGGGGGGCGATCTGCCAGTTCAAGACTGGTGTAACCATGTGACAGCCATCGGCAGTAAGGATAAGCTGTAGATAGTCACGGAACGACACACCTCAGGCCACCATGAAACAACGCGGATTTACCTTGCTCGAGCTGATGATCGCCATTGCATTGGGGGTCATACTACTTGCCATTGGTATTCCTGCCCTAAGTGACCTGCTCAAAGAGAACACCGCCAACTATGAAAGTGAACGGTTGATGAAACACCTGCGCTTCGCGCGTAACGAAGCGATCAGCGAGCAGCAAACCGTAAGCGCGTGTCTAATCAACAACGCAAACCAGTGTGTTTCCAGCAATTCAACACAGCTCTTGGTATTTGCCGATACCAATAACAACTCCCAACTTGATAATGGTGAAACAGAGTTGGCACGTACCCCAGCCTTTTCATCCAGCGCAGCTATCACTTCGACCAGAACCCGGGTTCTGTTTGCTCCAGACGGTACCAGCCTGGGCACCAACATGACCATTAAAGTCTGCGTGAGCCAAGAACCGGAGATTGACCTGGTTATTGCCGTTTCTGGCCGCAGTAGCAGGACAGATACCACAACAATCTGCCCTTGAGCCAATCATCTTGCACTACTGCTACCTTGGCTGCTCTTTCTCTTGTTTTCGGGCTGACTCTAGAGTGAAAGGCCGATCGACAGGCTGACATTCCAGCACTTTCCTCACCATCAGCAGCTGCCCGTTTATCTCAAATCCCTTCTCCTTGAAGGCAATCTCAGGCTTTTTGTTATCCGCAATAGCGCCCTGCAATACAACATTCGCCCCATTTTCCAGTTCGACATAGCACTTACGATCTACAGCTGCATGGGCGCAGCTAACGCCCAGCAGAGTCAACAACAGCATATTCACTCTCATTGGGGTTCATCCTCGTAGAGGTATATCTTCTTGGGTGTCATATCCATTTCGGCCTCATCGGCTCCCTCTGAACATTGCCCGGCCCCGGTACAACGGGTAGGTTGATTATTCCCGTCATCTTTCAGAATAACCTCCTCGCCCGGAGCACCACCGATAATACGGATCTTGGCATCATCACCAGCATGCACCACAAGGTCATCAGCCACTTTATTATTGACCTCGACATAACGTTCCGGAGACTGATTACCATCCTGATCGACCGTGTAGCGGAATGATGTGCCATAGTGCATATCCACCATGTATTGCCGCATGGCACCTATCGACTGAATGGTACACTCTTCGAAAGATTGAACCTGCGGCAGGAAGGAGGTGAAGTAAAGTTTGCCCTGAAGGACAACCCCAGCCCCCATCGACTTCTCTCCCGTTTCATCCAGCCAATATTTCCACCCCATCTTGCTGGTCAGACTTTTTTTTATCGTCAATATCTGTGCATCGGTTTTGCCAAGGAAGGGGTCTGTCGTTACATCGTAGAGTTGATCAATAGTGATCGCCGATGGAGGAGTGACGGTGCGGTAGGATTTGGGTACAACCTGATAGTCCCGCAGCATGAAATAGGCATTGTTGACGGTCGATTCTGATGATGGGCGATTACGGTCACCAGAACCAATCAAGACCGCATCGAAGGGGCGTTCGCTATAAACATACTGGCTATTTTTTACTTCCCACCCCTTATTGATTGTTCTTACCAATACAGGCTGAGTGAAGAAACGCCGATCTTCACTTTGCTGTGTATCGGAACCCAGACTGGCAAATTTGAATACACTCCAATCTGTTTTATTGGTTCCTGGCAAATCCATTCGCCAGATATTTCCGCCAGTATCGCTGGCATAAATACGGTCGACTTTACCATCCCCATCACTATCAAGTGTCGCCACACCACCAGGCATACTGTCCAGCATGGTGCTGACTTGCAGGTTTGTCGTACTGTTGGCAGCTGGCGTTGCGCTGTATATCAGAGCACCGGTATTGGCATTCACTATATAAATACCTGCACCACTACTATCAGAACTACCCAGCCCGAGAGTACTTTTATTCAGATCATAACCACCGGAAAAAATAACTACCGGGTCGGTAACACCGGGAACAAATGCCACTTCAGGGACAGACCAAGTCTGCCCCAACTGGGAAAATCCACTCGAGTCGGGTGTGATGGACCATTTCAGTGTTGGTGCATCAGGATTCGTGACATCAAAGGCATAATAGTTTTTACCACCACTACGCAACCCGACAAACATCCAGACATAATCGCCCTCTGATGCTTTTATCACTCCATTCTGGTTAGCATCTTTGATGAGTGCTACGGGAGAGGAGTCGACACCAAATACGTGAGCAGATGACTCACTATTTTGCCGTAACGCTTTTTGAGTGGCTAGCAGCGGATAAGGCATCATAGCCCAGGTTTCATCAACAGATGAACCAAGATCCTTGAACATATGCAAAAAACCGGCATTGGTCCCCATGATAATACGCAAGTCCGGCGTACAACTAGTCTGCCCTTGTGCAACCGTACAACCGTAGTTGATGACCAAAGGTCTGGAGTGCAGGGGATCACCCAATATATATTTCCTGATTGTCGTACTGCTGTCGTTATCTTCATTGTCGACATCACTACCAGTAATCCAGCTGAACATATTATCCAGTTCAGAGACATCAGATAACTGCATCAGTGAACGTAGTGCCTCAGCACTGCCAGCCATTATCTGGGCATTGCTGCGCGTAAAACTATCAAGGCGTTTTGGCGATGCCTTGTCATTGATAAGATAAAGGTTGCGGTTGCTTTTATCGGCAAGCATCTCCTGCACACCACCTTTTGCAACCAGATTACCATCATCCTCTGATGACCAAAAAGTTCTGGCCCCCTCCAGAATTGTGCCATCACTCTTTATCGCCGGTAATGTAGTGGTATCAACTACATATCCCTTGTCAGACAAGACCAGCTTTTTCAGATTACCTTTCCATCGTGGACCCGTATCAGGTTCAAACATGGCATAGTAAATATTATTTAGACTTCTGGTTCGGTCAAAGTTATTTGTTGCAATAGCCGGAGATACCAGAGAGGTATTGATGCGCAATATGGCAAGTAAAGATGACTTCAGTGCCTGACTGAGTGCTTCGGCACTGGTCGCAGGATAATATAGTCCGCCACCACGGCGAGCTGTTTCTGCTAACAGGTTACCTGCACCAGTAACAGCATCATCACCAAATCCAACTGTAAATGTTGTAACAGTCTGTACTCCGGGAGAACCCGGGTTTATATCCTTGTTTTTCATATAGCCAGCCAGTGCGGCAATATAGCTGGTGCTACCACTACTGCCATATCCAACTGTTGTACCATATGCAGCTTTTTCAGTCGCATTGAGATTATCCAGCAACCCCTGCACTAACGAGTTGGCATTGGTATCCTGGGTTGGCTCACCATCAGTTATATAGATAACATAGCCATTGTTAGAGCATTTATCATAAGGAGCTTTATAGGTTCCAACAGGGTTTTCCGCCAACGTATCCCGAGCAGGAGTTCGTGAGCTATCGTCATCACCATAATAAACTGAGCGGCCACCAAATAGACGATAGGCTTCATATAGCGTTTCACATAGCGGCGTATTAGTTTCTGCTCCAAGGCTATCTATGGTCGACAATAAATTTTGTTCTGCAGTAACACCATTACCAATATCGGTATCGTTACTCAGAATACGACGAACGATACGCCCACCATTTCGGCCACCATTGCTGTCATTGTAGTTATATACAGCCAGTCCAAAATCTACACCAGGAGTTGAAGATATCAATCCCTTCACAGCATCCTTGGCAACCTGAAGTCGTGACTGGACACTATGTCCTGTCGGCCCATAATACCATCTGATGTAATTTGCACTATATAAGGTAACTGCAGTATTACTCCCCGCAGCAGCATTGCTGATATTCGTTGTGTAATACCATAATCCACTACTATTTGAGGTTTTATTTACAGGGTAACCATTCGAGATAGACCCAACAACCAAGCTTGGACCAGAGTAGGGGTTACTGTTGTTGCTGGAAATTATATCTTGCTTGCAATCAACCAATACAATGTTTGATTCGGTTCGACCAGACACGGAACCCCATGTTCCTTGCCTCGGTGTACTGCCTGAATAACTGGAATAGTTGTAACTCCATACTTGAGACTGGAAATAGCCAACTGTAGACAATGGAGATTTTGAGGATGCGCAGGCATTTATACTATCTTTAAATCGCTGGGTATTGGTGATCGTCGGAACTGTACCATCGGTAGAAAAGTAGACATACTTTTTACTATTTCCGGTGTCTGGATCATTACTGAGTGCTGGATATGTCGTATTTGGATCGTAAGCTTCTCTAACCACATCCATGGTTGAGCTCATACTCCCTGAATTATCAAAGATAACCAGAATTTTGGGTCTGAAGTCACCTGCTTTTGAAAAATCATAAATAAACAGCTCGGTGTCATCAGAATAACTGCTGCTTGCCAAGACCGGCATGGCGGCCATTACGGTGCAAAGCAGCAAGGCTCGTCCATGTTCGCGCATATCCTATGCTCCTATTCCGCCTTTAACAGGGGTTGCTCTACCCCGGCAGTCCAATTCATTGCACGACTGTTCTTGCCATATGTTGCTGCAGCCTGCAGCTCAACATAACGACAAGAAGGGATAACATTCTGGCTACTGGCATCCACTTTCCGCTTGCAGACACTTTCACCACGCCGTTCCATATTGACCGTATTTCCATTAACCGAGATTGCAGAACTGGCCCCCATTGTCGCAATCTTGCTCGACAGACCAGCTTGCAATAACGCACTCTCTATCATCCCTTCAATCCGATGCTCAGCCTGCTGCAAACTGGCTGCAGCCCCCGCCATTTTGAGATCCACACCAC
Organism: Aeromonas sp. SER; assembly: GCF_038739615.1. Classification (NCBI taxonomy): domain Bacteria; kingdom Pseudomonadati; phylum Pseudomonadota; class Gammaproteobacteria; order Aeromonadales; family Aeromonadaceae; genus Aeromonas; species Aeromonas sp. SER. Next base: position 88,569 of record NZ_JBCGFC010000008.1, read on the forward strand.
TGGACTGCATCATCACGACAGCGATCAGGGTCAGCGGTACCAGGATGACCAAAGCCACGATCAATGCAACGCCTCTGGTTCGTCTCATTTGCCACCTCCAGCAATGGCAGCAGGGTTACGCAACGCAATGGATGTCTCCAGAAGCAATCGCCGAAAACCATCACCGCTACCGGCAACCTGAATATTACCGACCTGATATGTGTTGTTATTTACATATTTTGATGAAGCTTGCAGAGAGCGAACAAGAATAAACAGACGGGCAGCAATGACCCGTCCTTCATTCCATTCATTACTGGCAACAGAACTGATTGATACATATTTATCTATTCGCCCATCCTGGACTGGACTTGTATCTACACCGTATAGCAAAGTTATTTTTTCTATACCTTGTGCCAGTGCGCCAGATATATCCCATGATCCATCGTTGGCAGTCAGCATTCGCTTGTGTAATTCAGGGACTCCACTGTTATCCACAATATGGTAGATGTAATGCTGATACTCCCATAACTGTCTATTTGGCATAGCAGTATTATCAGGAGGGGCTTCGTTGCCGCGAAATATAACAGCCGACTGAGGCGTCGTTGCCATATAGAACCTATTTGCAGAGAGTGCACTGTCTGCCAAGGGGAAACCTATCAACCGCTTGATGCTGATGATGTCTGAATTCGCAACCCTGTTGGCCGATGCAATACAGCTGAATGCATTGCCTGTGATCAGCTTGTTGGCATCAATATGTGTCGCCCATACACCACGTACTGGTGCGGATGCTGATGGGAAACTTCCTTCACCACGCTCATCCAAGCAATCTTTGCTAGAAGTAATAACAGCACCAGAAGTTATCGTTACCCCTGAGTTCAGTTGCATCGGCATACCGGTGTAGTCGCCCCAAAAACCGGCCCACTTGAGATCCTGGGCTATCAGACGCATCGCCAATCGCCCGTTTTCCTGCAACTCGCTCTGGTCAAACGCATCTTCAGAAGTCGTTCTGGAAGCAACAAACACACTCAGCACACCACCTAGCAGAAAAACACCGATCACCATAGCAATCAGCCATTCCACCAAGGTAAAGCCACGGTTGTTCATAAGGTGGTCGTCAATACGTATTGACGCCTCGTCAAGTCGACCCCGGATATGCCGCAAGCATTGGTTGTGGCTGATGCGATAGCACTTGAACCATCATGGGAAGCCTTGCGACCAGCCCAGAAAATGGCCACGGTCAGCGAGTCACTCGCCCCCTTGATGATGCAACCGACAGGATTGTTGAGCGTGGAGCCGGCACCCGATGCGGCACTGCCTATCAGGGACTGACGCCAGTAGTAGAGATCGAGCGCCAGCATATTGGCATCACTGCAGTTGCTCATGGTGCCATCAGCATTGGCACAGGATGGTAGCGATGATGTACTCGAACTGACGATCCAGGTATTACTGGCTTGCACCTCCCAGATAGCTCGATTGACCTTGATCCGCTCCACCATGTCGTTTGCCAGCCAGCTGGCTATGGTGCGTTGTCTCGCCTCATATCCTGCGAATTTGGATTGCGCCTGCATGGCGACCAGCCCCAGCAGGCCAAAAGAGAGCACAACAGCAGCAATCATCACTTCAAGCAGGCTGAAACCGGAGGGCACACTATCAAAACCTGTGCGTTTCATGACCTAGTTCCAGCAATTATTGTTGGTTGCATTGCTGATATTTTTTGCGCTCTTGGCGCCATTTTGGTCGATAGAGAAAATAATGCAGTCTCGGTCAGAGCCCTGTGCACCTGAGGCTGTCGCAGTCAGGGTATAGGTATTAGCGGCAGCAGAAATAACCAGATGGTAAAAACCGGAATCTGAATTGTCAGAGATATTGAGTGCCGACGCCGAAGAGGCGTACTGATTGAAGTCCATAAAATAGCTCTCTTGCCGGTTGGCGGCATCGAGCAGCATCTTTTTCGCATCGACACGATGACTGGTCAGCAAATATTGCTGATAAGCGGGATAAGCGATGGTGCCAAGGATCGCCACAATGGCGACAACAACCATCAACTCAATAAGAGAAAAACCACGAAAGTATCCAATCATATCCCATCCTTGGTGACAGACTGCTTCATAAGTTTAACGCCGAGCCTGTCACTAGAACAAACCCGGCGTCAATATCATTGCACTTTATTCTTAAGCCTTGCTGGCGTCACTCAAATGATTCTAAGTTCCGGCGGTACTTCAAACACCACGTTCTCTTCGCGACCGGGATGCTCGGCGACCACCTTGCCGCCCAGCTCGCGCAGGCGAGTAATGACGGATTGCACCAGCACCTCGGGGGCTGAGGCTCCGGCAGTGACGCCAATCGCCTTGACCTCTGCCAGCCAGTCGGCCTCGATCATGGAGGCGTCATCGATGAGGTAAGCCTTGGCGCCCACCTTCTCGGCCAGCTCCCGCAGACGGTTGGAGTTGGAGGAGTTACGTGACCCCACCACCAGCATGGCTTCCACCAGCCCCGCCATCTCCCGCACCGCATCCTGACGGTTCTGGGTAGCGTAGCAGATGTCATCCTTGCGCGGCCCCTGAATGTTGGGGAAGTGCTTGCGCAGCGCATCGATGACATCCGAGGTCTCATCCACGCTCAGGGTGGTCTGGGTGACGAAACAGAGGTCATCCGGGTTCTTCACCTTGAGTTTGGCCACATCTTCCGGCGTCTCCACCAGATACATGCCACCCTCACGGTTCTCGTACTGACCCATGGTGCCGATCACCTCGGGGTGGCCGGCATGACCGATAAGCACGGCTTCGGAGCCCTTGCGACTGGCGCGATGGACTTCCATGTGAACCTTGGTCACCAGCGGGCAAGTCGCATCGAATACCTTGAGAGCGCGGGACTTGGCCATCTCGCGCACCGCCTTGGAGACGCCGTGGGCGGAGAAGATAACGATGCTGTCATCCGGTACCTCGTCCAGCTCTTCAACGAAGACGGCGCCCGCCTCCTTGAGCTTGTTCACCACGTAGCGGTTATGTACCACTTCGTGACGAACATAGATGGGAGCACCGAACTTCTCCAGCGCACTCTCGACGATGCTGATGGCACGGTCGACACCGGCGCAGAAGCCACGGGGGTTAGCCAGCAGAATATCCATCAGTGAACCTTCTCCTCGTCATCAACCCCCAGGATCTCCACCTCGAAGGTGACGGTGTGACCGGCCAGGGGGTGGTTGAAATCGACAGTGACCGACATCCCTTCCACCGCCCGGATGATCCCCGGCAGCTCGCTGCCGTTGGGCTGGTCGAACAGGATGATGGTGCCGACCTTGGGCTCTACATCGGCGCCAAACTTGGCGCGATCCAGATGGTAGATGTTGTCGGGGTTGGAGAGGCCAAAGGCCTCCTCCGGCGCTAGCGTAAAGCTCTTGCTCTCCCCTTCTCGCAGCCCCAGCAGGCACTGCTCGAAGCTCGGCGTCAGACTGCCATCGCCCATCCGCAGACGAGCCGGTTTGCCGTGCAGCGCCGTGCTGTCGGCAACCGAGTCATCTTCCAGTTTGATGGTGAAGTGAAACAGCACGCTGCTGTCAGCGGTGATCTGCTGGCTCATGCCTGCTCCTTTTTCTCGCCACGAAAGCCATCCAGCACGATCATGGCGGCACCGATGAAGATGAAGCTATCGGCCAGGTTGAATGCCGGCCAGTGCGCACGCTGCCAGTAGAAGTCGAGGAAATCGACCACATGGCCCAGCACCAGTCGATCAAAGACGTTGCCAAGGGCACCACCGATGATGAGTGAATAGGCGATACCGCTCCAACGCTGGGTCACCGACTGCTTGCGCAACCAGTGGATCAGCAATCCACAGATGGCAAAAGCGAGCAGCGCAAAGAACCAGCGCTGCCAGCCCCCCTGATCAGCCAGGAAGCTGAAAGCAGCGCCCTTGTTGTAGACGTGAACCAGGTTGAAGAAGGGGGTGATCTCCACCCCCGGGTAACCAAATGGCAGCAACTTGACCACGGCGAGCTTGCTCGCCTGGTCCAGAACAAAGGCCAGCACCGCCAGCCACAGCCAACGCAGGCCGCTTTTATGTTGAGTCATGTTCATCAGGCAAATTGACGCGTTTCGCCGTCACCCTCGACGTTGGTGACGCAGCGGCCACAGATCTCTTCGTGACCCGCGATGGTGCCCACGTCCTCTACATGGTGCCAGCAGCGGTCGCACTTGGCGGCGGCAGACTGGGCCACGCTCAGCCACAGGTCATCGCGCTCGGTCGCTACGGCATCTGCCGGTGCGGCATCGACGCTGACTACCTTGGCCTTGGAGGTGAGCAGCACGAAGCGCAACTCATCAGCCAGTGCGTTCAGACGCGCAGCCAGCTCCGGCTTGGCGAACAGGGTCAGCTCGGCCTGCAGGGAGCCACCGATGCGCTTCTCGCCACGAGCCACTTCCAGCGCCTTGTTCACTTCACCGCGCACGGTAAGGATCTCGGCCCAGAACTCGTCGTTCAGCACTTCGCCCGCTTCCAAGCCGAACAGGCCGTCATACCACTCCTCGGTGAAGACGAACTCACCGCGCTCACCCGGCAGCAGAGCCCAGATCTCGTCGGCAGTGAAGCTCATGATCGGCGCCATCCAGCGCACCATGGCTTCGGCGATGTGATAGAGGGCGGTCTGGCAGGAGCGACGGGCCAGGCTGTCGGCCTTGGCGGTGTACTGGCGGTCCTTGATGACATCCAGATAGAAGGAGCCCATCTCGATGGAGCAGAACTGCATCAACTTCTGGGTCACGCCGTGGAAGTTGTACTCGTCGAACGCAGCCACGATCTCGGCCTGTACCGCTTTGGCACGACCCACAGCCCAGCGATCCACCACTACCATGTCGGCAGGCGCCACCATATCGGTCGCCGGATTGAAGCCGTTCAGGTTGGCCAGCAGGAAGCGGGCAGTGTTGCGAATACGACGATAAGCATCGGCAGAGCGCTTGAGGATCTCGTCGGAGACGGTCATCTCGCCGGTGTAGTCAGTGCTCGCTACCCACAGACGCAGGATGTCGGCACCCAGCTTGTTCATTACGTCTTGCGGGCTCACCACGTTGCCGATGGACTTGGACATCTTGCGACCCTGACCATCTACGGTGAAGCCGTGAGTCAGCACCTGGTTGTAGGGAGCCTTGTCTTTCATGGCCACGCCGATCATCAGGGAGGACATGAACCAGCCACGGTGCTGGTCAGAACCTTCCAGATACATGTCGGCCGGCTTGCCGTTGAACTCGGGACGGGCATCGACCACGGAGGCATGGGTAGAACCGGAGTCAAACCAGACGTCGAGAGTGTCAGGCACTTTCTCGTAGTTGTCGGCATCGTCGCCCAGCAGCTCGGCCTTGTCCAGATCCCACCAGGCCTGGATGCCGGACTGCTCGACCCGCTTGGCCACCTCTTCCATCAGGCGTACAGATTCCGGATGCAGTGCCTGAGTCTCCTTGTGAACAAACAGGGAGATGGGCACACCCCAGGTACGCTGACGGGAGATACACCAGTCCGGACGGTTCTCGACCATCGCCTGAATGCGGTTTTTACCCCAGGCCGGCACCCAGCCGCTCTGACCGTGCAGGGCAATGCCCTCTTTCTCGATACGCTCGATCTCTTCAAGAGCACGCTTACGCAGACCCTTCTGCTCCATGCTGATGAACCACTGCGGGGTGGCACGGAAGATGATCGGGGTCTTGTGACGCCAGCAGTGCGGATAGGAGTGGTTGAACACCTTGTGGTGCAGCAGGGCGCCACGCTCGGTCAACACCTCGACAACCGCTGCGTTGGCCTTGAATACGTGCTGGCCGGCAAACAGTTCGGTATCCGGCAGATAGACGCCGTTGCTGCCAACCGGGTTGGCCACTTCCAGACCGTACTTCTGACCGACCACGAAGTCTTCCTGACCGTGGCCAGGGGCGGTGTGCACCGCGCCGGTACCGGCGTCCAGAGTGACGTGATCGCCCAGTACCACCGGCACATCGAAGCTGTAGAAGGGGTGGTTGAAGCGCAGCAGCTCAAGAGCGGCACCCTTGGCGTAGCCCAGGTTGTGGTAGTGCTCGATACCGGCGCGATCCATCACGTCCTTGACCAGCTCGGCGGCCAGGATCAGACGCTCGGGGTTCTCCCCTTCAACCTGCACCAGTGCGTAGTCCAGATCGGCGTGCATGGCGATGGCACGGTTGGCCGGCAGGGTCCACGGGGTAGTGGTCCAGATCACGGCAGAGAGTGTGCCTTTGCCGGTGTGGCCTTCGGCGCAGTCAAACTTGGCGGCAACGGCGGCCTCGTCAACGGCCTTGAAGCGCACGTCGATAGAGGGGGAGTTCTTGTCGTAGTACTCAACTTCGGCTTCAGCCAGCGCGGAGCCGCAATCGGTACACCAGTGCACCGGCTTGGAGCCTTTGTGCAGGTGGCCGTTTTCAACAATCTTGGCCATGGAGCGGATGATGTTGGCTTCGGTGCCAAAATCCATGGTCAGGTAGGGATGTTCCCAGTCACCCAGCACGCCCAGACGGATGAAGTCGGTCTTCTGCGCTTCGATCTGGGTTTTGGCGTATTTGCGGCACTCGGCGCGGAATTCGGCAGCGGAAACCTTCTCGCCCGGCTTGCCGACCATGCCTTCTACTTTCAGTTCGATAGGCAGACCGTGGCAATCCCAACCCGGCACATAGGGGGAATCGAAGCCAGAGAGGCCCTTGGACTTGATGATGATGTCTTTGAGGATCTTGTTGACCGAGTGACCGATGTGAATGTTGCCGTTCGCATAGGGGGGGCCATCGTGCAGAATGAAAGAAGGCTTGCCCGCTTTGGCGCGGCGAATAGCGCCGTAGAGATCCTGATCGTACCAACGTTTCAGCATGTTGGGTTCGCGCTTGGCCAGATCGCCACGCATCGGAAACTCGGTTTCCGGAAGATTCAGGGTGTGTTTATAGTCGCTCATCAGTCCTGGGTTCCCTTCTTTTCTAAAAGAGTGCTGGGTAAATGAAATTGCGGCAGCCCGAACCAGGCTCGGGCCGCCAGGGCATCTCGTTCGATCTGCTCTTTCAAGGCAGAGAAAGAGTCAAATTTCTGCTCTTCGCGCAGCTTGTGGCGAAGCAGCACCTTGACCTGTTGACCGTAAAGGTCGCCAGAAAAATCAAACAGATGTACTTCCAATCTGGCTTGTGTACCGCTCAAGGTCGGCCGTACACCCACATTGGCTACACCGGGGAAGGTCTTGCCGGAACATATCACTTCCACCGCAAACACGCCACCGACCGGGATTACCTGACGCTTGAGGGCCAGATTGGCGGTGGGAAAACCTATGGTGCGCCCCAGCTTGTCGCCGTGGGCCACCCGGCCGCTGATGGCATAAGGACGGCCGAGCATCAGCTCCACCTCCGCCATGCGGCCCGCCTTGAGCGCCTCGCGCACCAACGTGCTGCTGACCCGCTGACGGGATAGCTGGAAGCTCTGGGTGCTGATCACCTCGAAACCGAAGCGCTGGCCCGCCGCCTCCAGCAGGTGGAAGTCCCCTTCCCGCCCCTTGCCGAAGCGAAAATCGTCGCCGACCACCAGATAGCGCACGCCAAGCTTCTCGACCAGCAGCTGCTCGATGAAGGTAGCAGCCGCCTGACTGGCAAAGCGGTGGCTGAAGCGTACGCAGAGCATGCGGTCGATCTGCAACCCCTTGAGCGCTTCATACTTCTCGCGCAAGCGGCTCAGGCGTGCCGGCGCCTCGCTACCGGCAAACAGCTCCAGCGGCTGCGGCTCGAACAGCATGACGCAGGCGGGCAATCCCAGCTGGGCCGCTTTCTCCCTGAGACGTGCCAGTACCGCATGGTGACCCTGATGAACCCCATCAAAGTTGCCAATGGTCAATACACATCCCCGGTGACGGGGCTTGAGATTGTGAATACCGCGAATAAGCTCCATCGCTGCCTTGTGCGTTGCTGCTGTCGAAATCGCCGGATTATATATCAGGCGGCCATCAGGGTCAGCCCTGTTGCGGCCCCGATTTCAGCTCTCGGGGCCGAAATGCCAACTCACTTGGCGCCTTCAAGCCTCGGACACGGGTCAATCATCGCGACCCGCTCTCAGATCTTTTGGCCGGATCCCCAGTGCCAGCAGGACTCCGGCATAGATGGCACCACCCAGCACCAGCAACATGGTCAGCTGCAGGCTCGCCTTGCCCATGCTCCATTCCCCCCATTGGGTCAGGTCTGGCGACAGGTAGAGGAGTACTCCCCCCATCAGCAGGCTCGCCGTCAGCAACTTGAGGCAAAAGACCCCGGTATGGCGGGAAGGCCGGTAGACGCTCTGCTGATGGAGTCCTTTGAACAGCAGGGCTGCGTTGAGCGTGCCCGAACAGGCGGTCGAGAGCGCCAGCCCCACGTAACCGAGCGGATAGATGAAGAGGAGGTTGCAGACCATGTTGGCGGCCATAGAGATCATCCCGATCCGTACCGGCGTTTTGGTGTCCTGACGGGCGTAGTAACCCGGCGCCAGCACCTTGATTAACATCAGCGACAGCAAACCGGAGGTGGATGCCAGCAAGCTGGCGCTCGACATGGTCACCTCATGCAAGCCGAACTCGCCGCGCATGAACAGCACCCGCAGGATCGGCTCACGCAGCACGGCAATCCCCACCATGGCGGGCAAACCGAGCAGCATCACCATCCGAACCCCCCAGTCCATGGTGCGGGAGAAGTCGGCCGGATCGGCATCTACGTGCTTCTTGGCCAATGCCGGCAGAATGACGGTACTGATGGCGACGCCGAACATGCCGAGCGGGAACTCCAGCAAGCGATCCGAGTAGTAGAGGTAGCTGATGGCACCGGTCGCCAGAAACGAGGCAAGCATGGTGTTAACCAACAGATTGATCTGGCTGACCGATACCCCGAACAGCGCCGGGATCATCAGGGTGCGGATCTTCACGACACCCGGATGGTGCCAACCCCACTTGGGCCACACCAGCATGTTGATCTGGCGCAGGAACGGGAACTGGAACAGGAACTGCACCAGACCACCGAGGAAAACACCGATGGCCAGCGCCAGTTCGGGATCGTCCAGCCAGGGTGAGATCCACCAGGCGGCGGCGATCATGGTGATATTGAGAAAGATCGGGGTGAAGGAGGAGACCCCGAAGCGACCGAAGGTGTTGAGAATAGCCCCCGCCATGGCGGTAAAGGTAATGAACCAGAGATAGGGGAAGGTGATTTTGAGCATCAGGCTCGCCATTTCGAACTTCTCGGCGGCCGGCCCGCCATGGAGCCAGTCCCAAAACCAGCCCCAGCCAAACAGGGCGGTCAGCACGCCGGAGCCCAGCACCCCGAGCAGGGTGACCACGGTCACTATCCCGCCGAGAGTCCCCGCCACCGCAGCCAGCAGTTCGCGAACTTCACTCTCGTCCCCCTTTTTCCGGTACTCGGTCATCACGGGGACAAAGGCCTGGTTGAAGGCACCTTCTGCGAACAGACGACGCAGGAAGTTGGGAATGCGATTGGCAAAGAAGAAGACGTCTGCGGCAACCCCGGCACCGAGCAGATTGGCGATGACCACATCGCGCACCAAGCCCATCACACGGGATGCCAACGTCATTCCGGACACAATAATTCCGGATTTGATCAATTTCTTACTCAAGACGAGGCCTCTGGAACTGTCAGAATGAAAAGAATGCTGCTAGAATCGGCCGACAGTTTAACCGTCTCCCATCTGACACACCACCGGGGGGCGGTGTTTATTTGCACAAATCATTTGACAATATGTGGTTGGGAAGGCATATTTCCGGGCCTTTTCAATACACTCGCTAAGACAGTTTTAGGAGTTTTACCTTGGCTAACATCAAATCTGCTAAGAAGCGCGCTCTTCAGTCAGAGAAACGCCGTCAGCACAACGCCAGCCGTCGTTCCATGACCCGTACCTACCTGAAGAAAGTCATCGCTGCTATCGCCTCTGGCGACAAAGCTGCCGCGACTGCCGCTTTCGCTGTTGCTCAGCCGATCATGGATCGTATGGCGACCAAAGGCCTGATCCACAAGAACAAAGCTGCTCGTCACAAGAGCCGCCTGTCTGCCCAGATCAAAGCTATGGCTTAATCAGCTTCTGCTGATAAAAGCTGAAAAAACCGGCCTAGTGCCGGTTTTTTATTTATCTGCGCTGCAGTAAAGCCGATGCAGCAAGGAGATCATCTCGCGCACCTCGTGGCTGCGCAGCGAATAGTAGACCGTCTGGGCCTCTTTTCGCGTGTTGACCAGCTCATCGCGCCGCAGCAATGCCAGATGCTGTGACAACGCAGACTGGCTCAATCCCAACCGCTCGTTGAGCTCCCCCACCGACAGCTCCCGCTCCAGCAGATGGCACAGGATAAAGAGCCGCCGCTCGTTGGCCAGCGCCTTGAGCAGGGCAACCGCCTGACCCGCACTGGCTTCCATCTCTTCAAGTTGCATCACATCTCTCCTCTGCCAATCATCGCCGATGATACGTGGTGACGCGCCGTTTTAAAACGACAGGGACGCAGGCTGGATGGCGGAGAAGTTCTCCTCCCCGGCAAAGAGGAAGGTGAAATCACTCTCACATACCCGTTTTACCGCCGGATGCTGGATCATCCGCTCGGCGAAGATGACGTAGTACTCCTCCATCAGATCCTGGGTCTCACCCAGCAACATCACCCCCTCTCCCTCGAGGATCTCCTCCCGATAGATGGTGGGAGCCATGAAGATACCCTGATTGAAGAAGCCAAACGCCTTCATCAGAGCCGCATCGTCAAACTCGCCAAGAATGCTGGGGGAGACCCCCTGCTGTTCAAACCACTGGGTAAGCTGGCGCCCCATTGCGGTGCGGCGCCCCGGGATTAGCAACTTGCGCTCTTCAAGGCAGGCCGGAAAAGGGAGCGATGGCAGCGGCGCCTTACAGAAGAAGCTGACACCACAGCCACCAAGCCGCTTGGAGAGCAAGCCCGCATGCTGGCTCGAATCCACCGGACAGTCGGAGAGGATCATGTCTAGCTTGTGCTCGCTCAGCTGCTCCAGCAGCAACTCGTGGGTCGATTCGAAGCAACGCAGGTGGATGGAGCCATCGTTGGGGATAACTGAGAGCAGCACACGGCTGGCAAGACGCTTGGAGAGGGCATCGGCGATGCCGACGTCGAACAGGATCTGGCTCTCCTTGCGGTAGTTGACGATATCGAGCATCTCGTAGGAGAGGCTGAACATCTTGTCGGCGTAGCGAAACACCAGCTGGCCCAGCTCGGTGGCCTCAAGGGTGCGCCCCTTGCGCTTGAGTAGCTTGCCGCCCAAACGCTGCTCCAGCAGCTTGATCTGGCCGGTCACCGTCTGCGGGGTCAAAAAAAGGGCTTCTGCCGCCTGAGTGACAGAGCCCTTCTTCTGCGTCATCCAGAAATAGTAGAGATGGTTGTAGTTAAGGTGTGACATCCGATGGGGTTCCCGCCTGGCGCGGGCTCCGGTAGCAGCTGAGTTCAACCGCCAGAATGTCATACATGTCGCTGACCGAGTCAACCTTGTTCGCGCCGAACTGCGCCATCAGGTCGGCCTTGAGCCGCGCCTTGTCGGGCTGGCGCTCACCGCAGTAGCGCTTGTTGGAACGCTTGACCATCTCCCCTGCCCGGCTGCTCAGCGCCCGCTCGGAGAAGGTTTCGCCAAAGCGGGCCCTGGCCTGCTTGTCCCCCAGCAGCACGGCGCTATCCACCACACCGTTGAGATAGGCAGAGCAGCTTGCCGAAGCAGCATCCTGCCTGCAATCCTCAAACCCGCCCGCCCATGCCAGCGGGCTTAGCAACATTACTGCCAGCCATGCTTGTTTTTTCATAGTCCCTCCGCACTCTGATCCCCGTCACACTTGGGAAGAGCCAATCGCAAGGCCAGATAACCGACTACCGCCGCCAGAGTGGAGCCCACCAGAATACCGAGGCGAGAGTAGCTGCCGTAATCCAGCCCACCATGCTCGAATGCCAGCGATGCGATAAACATCGACATGGTGAAACCAATGCCGCAGAGGATGCTGACCGCAAAGATCTGCTTGAAGTTGACTCCCGGTGGCAACTGCGCCACACCCAGCTTGACCGACAGCCAGCTGATGGTGAATACCCCGAGCGGCTTGCCGATAAACAGCCCCAACATGATGCCCATGGGCACCGGGCTCAGCAGGGATGAGAGACCGATCCCCTCCAGCGATACCCCCGCGTTGGCAAAGGCAAACAGCGGCAGGATCAGGTAGGCACTCCAGGGGTGCAGGGCATGCTCCAGATGCTTGAGCGGCGAGGCATAGCGCTTGCCGTTAAGCGGGATCATGAAACCAACCACCACGCCAGCCAGGGTCGCATGGACACCGGATTTCAGCACCGCCACCCAGAGCACCAGACCAACCAGCATGTAGAGGCTGATCCGATCCTCACCGCGGCGGTTCATCCAGAACAGGGTCAGGGTCGCCAGAATACCGACCGTCAATGCCGCCAGCGACAGCTGCTGGGTGTAGAACAGCGCGATGATGATGATGACGCCCAGATCATCCATGATGGCCAGCGCCAACAGGAATACCTTGAGGCTCACCGGCACCCGCTTGCCGAGCAGCGCCATCACCCCGAGGGCAAAGGCAATATCGGTCGCGGCAGGAATCGCCCAGCCAGCGCGCGCCACTTCATCCGAGTAGTTGAAGAAGGCGTAGATCAGGGCCGGAGCCAGCATACCGCCCACCGCAGCGATGGCCGGGAAGGTCGCCTGCACCCGTGATGAGAGCGCCCCTTCCAGCATCTCGCGCTTCACTTCGAGCCCGACCAGCAGGAAGAAGATCGCCATGAAGCCATCGTTGATCCAGAGCAGCAACGGCTTGTCGATGTCCAGTGCCGCAATGCGTACCTGCACCGGCGTATCGAGGAAGGCCTGGTAGCTGCCAGAGAGACCGGAATTGGCCAATATCATTGCCAGCATGGCCGCCATTATCAGAATAATTCCGGAGGCGGCCTCCAGCTTCAGGAACTTTTTGATTACGTCGCTCATGGTTAAAATATCCACAAAATTACTTTGCGTTGAGTCTATAACCGATAACAACTCTTGGAAAATCGTTTCTTACTGCTAAATACAACGAAAAAACCGAAATAAAACCAAAATAGCTCCGCCAAAGGCATCTTTCATAGCGGTGTGGCCAGTTCTCGATTTTCAATCACAAAAATGAATATCTAACTGTTTTTAAGCATAAAAAAGGCGCCCTGGGGCGCCTTGCAATCAGATGGCGACGGGCGCCTTGATGCCGGGATGGGGGTCGTAACCCTCTATCTCGAAATCCTCGAACTTGTAATCGAAGATGGAATCCGGCTTGCGCTTGATCACCAGAGTCGGCAGCGGACGCGGCTCACGAGTTAGCTGCAACGCAGTCTGCTCCATGTGGTTGGAGTAGAGGTGCACATCGCCGCCGGTCCAGACAAAGTCGCCCACTTCCAGACCACACTGCTGGGCCATCATATGGGTCAGCAAAGCATAGCTGGCAATGTTGAACGGCAAGCCGAGGAACACGTCGCAGCTGCGCTGGTAGAGCTGGCAGGAGAGCTTGCCGTCCGCCACGTAGAACTGGAAGAAGGCATGGCAGGGAGCCAGCGCCATCTTGTCCAGCTCGCCCACGTTCCAGGCGGAGACGATGATGCGGCGCGAATCCGGGTTGTGCTTGATGTCATCCACCGCTTTCTGGATCTGATCCACCACGCCACCGTCGGCGGTCGGCCAGGAGCGCCACTGGGCGCCATAAACCGGTCCCAGATCGCCGTTCTCGTCGGCCCACTCATCCCAGATGCTGACGCCGTTCTCTTTCAGATAGGCGGTGTTGGTATCGCCATTGAGGAACCAGAGCAGCTCATGAATGATGGAGCGCAGGTGGCACTTCTTGGTGGTCACCAGCGGAAAACCCTCCGCCAGATTGAAGCGCATCTGATGACCAAACAGAGAGACGGTGCCGGTGCCGGTGCGATCGGACTTGACGGTCCCCTCGTCCAGGATCTTCTGCATCAGGTCGAGATAGGCTCTCATTGCTTTGCCTCCTTCACGGCGTTACCGAACAGCTGCGGGCGCTTGTAGGCAACCCAAATCATCAGGGCACCGATGAAGATCATCGGGGTGGAGAGGATCTGGCCCATGCTGATCTCGTTGAAATAGAGGCCCAGCTGGCTGTCTGGCTGGCGGACAAACTCCACCAGGAAGCGGAACAGGCCGTAGAACAGCAGGAACATGCCGGAGATAGCACCGCGCGGCGGGTTCTTGCGCCAGAACAGGTTGAGGATGATGAACAGCACCACCCCTTCCAGCGCGAACTGGTAGAGCTGGGAGGGATGACGCGGCTCGGGGCCGGCCTCCGGAAAGATGATGGCCCAGGGCACATCGGTGATCCGGCCCCACAGCTCGCCGTTGAGGAAGTTGCCAATGCGGCCGACGCCGAGGCCAAACGGAATGAGCGGTGCCACAAAGTCAGCCACGGTGAAGAAGTGGCGTTTGGTCTTGTGGGCAAACCAGATCATGGCAGTGATGACCCCGATCAAACCGCCGTGGAACGACATGCCGCCGGTCCAGATCTTGAACAGGTAGGTCGGATCCGCGAGGAAGAGATCGAAGTTGTAGAAAAGTACGTAACCGACACGACCACCGAGGATCACCCCGAGGAAGCCGTAGAAGAGCAGGTCAGAGACCTCGTTGCGTGTCCAGCCGCTATTCGGCGCATCGGCGCGACGGCCAGCCAGCCACATGGCGAACGCAAAACCGAACAGGTACATGAGACCATACCAGCGTACCGATAGTGGTCCCAAACTGAATGCTACGGGATCAATCTGCGAGAAAACCCAATATCCATCGTGCTGCATAAGCGGCCCCAGTCATAAGAAAAGCCGCATTTTCCGATCATTCGCCAGCAGGGACAAGGCATGTTTATCAATCAACCGATTTTCGGTTTGTGGCCGGCCCGCAGCAAACCGCCCAAACCGTGCTCTTCCAGATAGCGGGCAAACAGACCGCGCAGCACGTGGGGATTGTCGTGCTTGAGGCCATCGGCCAGCAGCTCGGTCAGCTCGCTCAGGGTCGATTGAAGCAGCACGTACTTGATCCGGGCGATGTTGTGGGTGTTCATACTGAAGCGGCGATAGCCCATGGCCAGCAGCAACAGCACACCGACCGGATCACCAGCCAGCTCGCCGCAGACCGAGACCGGCTTCTGATAGCGGTTGGAGGCATCGACCAGCAGTTGCAGGGCACGGATCACCGCCGGATGGAACGCATCGTAGATGTTGGCGACGCGGGAATTGTTGCGATCCACCGCCAGCAGGTACTGGGTCAGGTCGTTGCTGCCCACCGACCAGAAGTCGATGAGCGGCGCCATCTCCGGCAGGATGTAGAGGGCGGAAGGCACCTCGATCATCACCCCGAGGCTGGGATAACGGATCTCGGCATTGCGGCTGGCAGCCTCTTCCGATACTTCACGCCACGCCTGATCCAGCAGACGGCGGGACGCCTTGATTTCACTGACACTGCTGATCATCGGCAGCATGATGGCCAGATTGTCGAGCCCTTCGCTGGCCCGCAACATCGCCTTGAGCTGCACCAGAAACAGTTCGGGGTGATCCAGGGTGAGCCGGATCCCCCGCCAGCCAAGGAAGGGATTTTCCTCGACGATGGGGAAATAGGGCAGCTGCTTGTCACCACCCACATCCAGTGTCCGCATGCAGACCGGCCGGTTGCGATAGGTCTCGAGAATGCCGCGATAGCGGGCAGTCTGCTCCCACTCGGAGGGGAAGCTGTCCTGCAGCATGAAGGGGATTTCGGTGCGATAGAGACCGACCCCGTCCGCCAGATGATTGAGAGATATCTCGGTATCGGCGCTGAGCCCGGCGTTGAGCAGCAGGGAGACCTTGGTACCGTCCGCCGTCTCCGAAGGCTGGTTGTCGACACTGCGCACCAGACTGTCGAGTGCCCGCTCTTCGCTCAGCAGCTGGCGATACTCGGTCAGGATCACCTGATTGGGTTCAATGAAAAGATCGCCGCTATAGCCATCGACGACCAGCATGCGGCCACCGATATCACCGAGTGGCAGATCCACCCCCATGATGGCGGCCACCCCCATGGCGCGGGCCAGGATGGCGGCGTGGGAGTTGGTGCCCCCCTTGAGCGAGACTACCCCGGTCAGGTATTCACGGGGGACTTCCGCCAGAATGGTGGCTGTCACCTCGTCGGCGACCAGCACCACGGGCTCTCCGATCGAGATATGCTCCGGCTCATTCTGCACCAGACGACTGATGAGGCGCTGAGCGATATCCTTCACATCGGTGGATCGCTCCTGCAGGTAGGGATCCTTCATCCCCTTGAACTGCTCGATAAGGCGGTCGCTGACCAGCTTGACGGCGGAGACCGCGGTCCAGTGCTCCTTGCTCACCTTGTTGCGGATCGGCTTGATATAGCCGGGATCCGCTAGCAAATGAAGATAGATGTCGAAGATGGCAACCGAATCTTCGCTATAGCTCTCGCGAAAACGCAGCGCCAGGCTCTCCAGATCGTGACGAACCTCTTCTACCGCCAACTCCAGCCGTTCCAGCTGGCCGGCATGATCCTCATCCTTGCGCGGAGTGATGGAAGAGAGCGCCTTGCGCGGCCGCCACACCCAGGCCCTGGCCATAGCAATACCGCTGGCACCGGCAATACCGCGCAGCGGCTTGCTCCAGTCGGTCTTCTGCAACCACCCCTTGGCCTGCGCCTGAGCGATATGCGCTGCCAGCTGGGCCGCCAGCGTGACCATGAAGGACTCTTCCCCCTCATCGAAACGGCGGCTCTCTTTTTGCTGCACCACCAGAATGCCGACCACCTGACGCTGGTGCATGATGGGGGCGCCCAGAAATGAGCGAAACGCCTCTTCGGCGACATCGGGCAGGAATTTAAAGCTGGGGTGTGCAGGGGCATCGGCCAGGTTGATCAGCTCTTCCCGCTGACCGACCAGACCGACGATACCCTGCTCGAAGGGCAGAGTGACCTTGCCGACCGCCGAAGGGGCAAGACCATCGGTCGCCGCCAGCCGGTAGCGGCGCATCTCGGGTTCCGAAACGTAGACAGAGCAGCAGTCCACCACCATGGCGTGCCGGGTCTGGCTCACCAGTGCCTGCAAGGCCTGTTCCAGGGTGTTGGCCCCGGCCATGCTCTCGACGATACGTCTCAGTTCCGTTAACAACTAATCTGTGCTCCTTAGCGAGCGCGGTTGCGCCGCCCATCCTTCTTGTTGACCTGCTGCACTGCCGGCGCCGGCATCGCCAGCGGAGCAAACTCCTTCATGACCCGGCGGTAAACCTCCCGCTTGAACGAGACAACCTGGCGTACCGGGTACCAGAAGCTGACCCAGCGCCAGTCGTCAAATTCGGGATGACCATGACAACCGAACTGGATCCGCGACTCTCGGCCCGAATTGAGCTGCAACAGGAACCATTTTTGTTTTTGGCCAATACAGACCGGTGAACTGTCCCAGCGGACAAGACGTTTGGGTAAACGGTATTTAAGCCAGTTACGACTGGTGGCCATGATGGTCACATCTTCGGGCTTGAGGCCTATCTCCTCATACAGCTCGCGATACATGGCCTGCTCCGGCGTTTCACCATCATCAACCCCCCCCTGCGGAAACTGCCAGGAGTGCTGCCCATAGCGTTTAGCCCACAACACCTGCCCTTCACGGTTACAGATCACGATACCGACATTGGGACGAAATCCGTCGCCATCAATCACGTGATCACCTTATAAAGGCTGAATCTATAAAGAGATTGTTCCACATTCACTTCGTGGCAGCAAACAAGGAGTGACTCCCGGCGTTCATGAATAACTTTCAATTTCACACATACTTATAAACAAACGGGAAGATCGACTCTATCAAGTTGCCCACCCAGACTGTGCATAAGCCTGTGAGCAAGCTGGTATATACAGTACTTTTTAACTGTAAGTGAAAAGCAGACTATCACCTCACAGATCAGAGTTAAAACTAATTTTCACTTACTATACATGTAGTTAAATACAAACAACTGGATCTGGATCCATGGTTTTGCTCACGCAGGATCCGCGACGACGATTGTGAACAAGTTCCACTGCTCAAAGATCCGCCAAGGCCAAATTATCCAC
Organism: Aeromonas sp. SER; assembly: GCF_038739615.1. NCBI lineage: Bacteria > Pseudomonadati > Pseudomonadota > Gammaproteobacteria > Aeromonadales > Aeromonadaceae > Aeromonas > Aeromonas sp. SER. Next base: position 106,658 of record NZ_JBCGFC010000008.1, read on the forward strand.
AGGAGTGGCACAATATCTGCCCTGTTTCCTCGATGAAAATGGGGTCGGATTCACAATTTTTTGTAACATATCAGATACTCCTCCCACTTTATGCCACTTATCCAAGATTTCTGTGGATAACTGTGTGTAACATCATCCGCAAACCCTTGGACAACTATTTCGGACCCGGATCGGCTGAATATCCTTGCTCGATAAAAAAGACAAATTTCTTTAAAATCATAATCATAAGACCTACATAGCCGAATTATCCCCATTTACCCTTATCTACTCAGGATCGGTTATAAAAACAGCGATCCTCCCGGGATCCTGCCCTGTTAGAATAGGTCGAGCAATATGGAGCCAAACATGCCAAACAATCCCCAATCCGAACAGGAGTTGCTGAGCCGAGCCTACGCCATGGCAGGCTTCACGCTGGCGCAGCTGGCCGCCGAAGCCGGTGTGGCGGTACCCAGAGATCTGCGTCGGGACAAGGGGTGGGTGGGCCAGTTGATCGAGCTGCAGCTGGGGGCCAGTGCCGGCAGCAAGCCGGAGCAGGACTTTCCGGATCTCGGTATCGAGCTCAAGACGATCCCGGTCGATCCTCAGGGGCGACCGCTAGAGACCACCTTTGTCTGCGTCGCGCCGCTGATCGGCGTCAGCGGTCAGCGCTGGGAAGAATCCAACGTGCGCAACAAGCTGTCACGAGTGCTCTGGATCCCGGTGGAAGGTAGCCGCGAGATCCCGGTTGGCGAGCGGCGGGTGGGGATGCCGCTGATGTGGAGCCCCAGCGAGGAGGAAGATCGGCTGCTGCGCCAGGACTGGGAAGAGCTGATGGACATGATAGTGCTGGGAGAGGTGGAGCAGATCAGCGCACGCCACGGCCAGGTAATGCAGCTGCGTCCCAAGGCTGCCAACAACAAGGCGCTGACTCGCGCCATCGGTCGCGATGGTCAACCGATTATGACCCTGCCCCGCGGCTTCTATCTCAAGATCGATTTCACCCATAGCCTGCTGCAACGCTATTTTGCCCTGCCAGTTTGATCTGCTTTATCAACATCTTTGTCATAAGGTGGTATAAAAATAGGCAGGAGCCATTTTTAACTCACAGACAAGGAGGCGTCATGCCACTTACCAAGCAGTTTCTCAAGTCCAAACCAGAGGTGAAGGTGACCTTCGCCGTCGAGAAAGAGGCCGCAGCAGGCGCGCAGCAGGTGATGCTGATCGGCGAGTTCACCCAGTGGCAACCGGTCGAACTGAAGCGCATGAAGAGCGGTGAGTTCAAGGCAACCCTCAACCTGCCGACTGACGGGCCGGAGAGTTTCGAGTATTGCTACCAGTTCATCACTTCGGAGGGAGAGACCCTGTACGAGAATGACTGGCAAGCCGACGCTTACGTACCCAGCCCCTACGGCCGCGATAACTCGGTGGTGCGAGTGATCCAGTAACGGTAACCAGATAGTCCATAGACGGATACAAAAAAGGCTCGCCATTGGCGAGCCTTTTCACTACCTGTCGAGCTTTTCGCCGACATATCGACACCAATTCGAATCGAATTAGTTGAGCTTCTCTTTGATACGAGCAGCTTTACCGGACAGGTTGCGCAGGTAGTACAGTTTGGCGCGGCGAACATCACCACGACGCTTCAGTTCTACACTGTGGATCAGCGGAGAGTGAGTCTGGAATACACGCTCAACACCTTCGCCGTTGGAGATCTTGCGAACGGTGAAAGCAGAGTGCAGACCGCGGTTACGCTTGGCAATTACGATGCCTTCGAAAGCCTGCAGACGCTCTTTACCACCTTCTTTAACACGAACTTGAACACGTACAGTGTCGCCCTGGGCAAAAGCCGGGATGTCGGTACGCATTTGCTCTTGTTCAAGCTGCTGAATAATCTTGCTCATTGTCTTTCCTTACCTAGGATAAACTGAAAACTCTACTTAACGCTGTCACGCACTTCGCGGACATACTCGGCAAGAAGTGATTCTTGCTCGTCAGTCAGAGCTAGGTTGTTAATAAGTTCCGGCCTTCTTTGCCAGGTTCGTCCGAGCGATTGCTTGAGACGCCAGCGTCGAATCACTTCGTGATTGCCGCTTGTCAGCGCCTCGGGCACCGCCAGCCCATCCAACACCTCCGGCCGAGTATAGTGGGGATGATCCAGCAAGCCATCCGTAAAGGAGTCCTGCTCGGCACTGGCCTGATCACCCAAGACTCCTGGAACCAGACGCGAAACCGCATCGATCAGGGTCATGGCAGGCAACTCGCCACCACTTAACACGTAATCCCCGATAGACCACTCTTCGTCGACTTCGGTTTGTATCACGCGTTCATCGATACCTTCGTATCGACCGGCTACCAGAATCAGTTTCTGATTCGTCGCCAACTCGGTTACGCCCGCTTGAGTCAGCTTGCGTCCCTGAGGAGAGAGATAGATGACTTTCACCCCGTCTCCCGCCGCTTGCTTGGCTGCATGAATCGCGTCACGCAGCGGCTGAACCATCATTAACATGCCAGGCCCACCACCATAAGGACGATCATCGACCGTACGGTGTTTGTCGTGGGTAAAGTCCCGGGGGTTCCAGCACTCAATCTGCAGCAGGCCACTCTTGACGGCCCGACCCGTTACCCCGTGCTCGGTAATGGCTCGGAACATTTCAGGGAAGAGGCTAATCACCCCAATCCACATAAGAAACCTCCGGCACTCGTGTTACCGCGGGAAACTAGAAACCAGGATCCCAATCAACTTCGATTGTTCGAGCAGTCAGATCAATATTCTTGATCACCTGCTCTTCCAGAAACGGAATCAACCGCTCCTTTGCACCAAAGGCATCTTTTACATTGGCCTCAACCACCAACACATCGTTGGAGCCGGTTTCCATCAATTCGGTCACCTTGCCCAAGTCGTATCCCTTGGTGGTCACTACCGAGCAACCAATCAGGTCACGCCAGTAGAACTCGCCCTCGGGCAACGCAGGCAACAGATCGGCGGCTACGCCAATCTCGACATTGGTCAATGCCAGGGCATCCTCGCGCACATCGATACCATCGAGTTTGCAGATCAGACCCTTGTTGTGACGTTTCCAGGATGAAACCCGAATTTCACGCCACGCCCCGTTCTGATTAATCAGCCAGGGGTTGTAATCGAAAATCGCTTCGGCAACATCGGTGAAGGAGTTCACTTTAAGCCACCCCTTGATGCCGTATACGGTACCCAGGGTGCCCAGAACTACAGGTTTTTCCACCTTAACTCCTTACCGTTTGACTGATTAAGCAGCTTTGGCAGCGTCTTTGATCAGCTTGGCAACGCGCTCAGAAACAGCGGCACCAGTAGCAACCCAATGCTCGATACGAGCCAGGTCCAGGTTCAGCTTTTCAGCTTGACCAGCAGCAACCGGGTTGAAGAAACCAACGCGCTCGATGAAACGACCGTCGCGGGCGTTACGGCTGTCAGCAACTACTACCTGGTAGAACGGACGCTTTTTCGCGCCACCACGTTGTAAACGAATGGTTACCATATCGTCCTCATTAACATCTAATGAACAAGGCCCGCAAACACGCGGACCCTAGCTTAAAATAAGCCGCATAATTCTACTTGGATTCGTAATAAATGCAACCAAGCCAGCCATTTTTTGCGCAGAGCAGCAATGAAAAGGGTCTGCCACCGGCAGACCCTCATGCAATACGTCAGCCCGGATAATCAGAACGGGCCGCGACCGCCACCAAATCCCGGTGGCAGCATGTTCTTCATCTGGCTCATCATTTTGCGCATGCCACCCTTGCCGGACATCTTCTTCATCATGCGCTGCATCTCGGTGAACTGCTTGAGCAGCTTGTTCACGTCCTGCACCTGCATGCCGGAGCCTGCGGCGATACGGCGCTTGCGAGAGCCTTTGATCAGGTCAGGATGGGCTCGCTCCTTCGGCGTCATGGAGCTGATGATGGCCTCCATCCGCACGGTGAGTTTGTCATCCATCTGATCCTTGATGTTGTCAGGCAGACCGGACATGCCGGGCAACTTGTCGAGCATGCCCATCATGCCGCCCATGTTGCGCATCTGGGCCAGCTGCTCGCGGAAATCCTCAAGGTCAAAGCCCTTGCCGCTCTTGACCTTGCTGGCCAGCTTGGCAGCCTTCTCTTTATCGACGTTGCGCTCCACCTCTTCGATCAGAGAGAGCACATCGCCCATGCCGAGGATACGGGAGGCGAGACGATCCGGATGGAACGGCTCCAGCGCATCGGTCTTTTCACCCATACCGATGAACTTGACCGGCTTGCCGGTGATATGGCGTACCGACAGAGCGGCACCGCCGCGGGCATCGCCGTCCGCCTTGGTGAGGATCACGCCGGTGAGCGGCAGCGCTTCGTTGAACGCCTTGGCGGTGTTGGCGGCATCCTGACCGGTCATGGCATCGACCACGAACAGGGTCTCGACAGGCTTGATGGTGGCGTGCAGATCCTGGATCTCGGCCATCATCTCGCTATCGACGTGCAGACGACCGGCGGTATCGACGATCACCACGTCATAGAATTTCTTGCGCGCCTGATCGATGGCGGCAGTCGCGATGGCGACCGGCTTCTGGCTGGCATCGCTCGGGAAGAAGTCGACGCCGATATCGCCCGCCAGGGTTTCCAGCTGCTTGATCGCCGCAGGGCGATAAACGTCGGCACTGACGACCAGTACCTTCTTCTTGCTGCGCTCTTTGAGCAGCTTGGCCAGTTTGCCGACCGTGGTGGTTTTACCGGCCCCCTGCAGACCGGCCATCAGGATGATGGCGGGCGGCTGGGCCGCCAGATTGAGCTGCTCGTTGGCCTCACCCATTACGGTGACCAGTTCGCCGTGCACAATCTTGATGAACGCCTGACCCGGGCTCAGGGATTTGGCCACTTCCTGGCCGACGGCACGCTCTTTGACGCGCGCCACGAAATCACGCACGACCGGCAGGGCGACGTCCGCCTCGAGCAGCGCCATGCGGACTTCGCGCAGGGTTTCCTTGATGTTCTCTTCGGTCAGGCGGCCACGGCCGCTGACATTGCGCAAGGTGCGCGAGAGTCGTTCAGTCAAATTCTCAAACATGACGCATTCCGGTTCTTGGCGTTGTAAATGGGGGGCATTATAACCCAGAGCAGCCGCGAGGACGATTATTCGCCGCACTGCCGCTCATCGATGCTTCATTCCTATATATGGGCGGATCGGCCATTGCACAACTGGCGAGCATTTCGCGTGCAAGGTATACTGCCCCTCTTACCCTCAAAAGCTTGTGCATCAACGACCTGGTTATGATCGTAATCTCTGTTCTGGCCCTGGCGTTTTATCTGCTGGCCATCATCGCCTCCCTGCATCTGTTACTGAGCGCCAAGCCGGTAGGACAGCGCTCCCTCTTTGCCTGCATCGGACTGGCCCTGATCGCCCACGCTACCGCCCTCGGAACCGAGGTGTTGCAGGGCTCCGGCCAGAACCTGAGCATGCTCAACGTTGCCTCGCTGGTGAGCCTTATCATCAGTACCTTCATGACCTGCATCACCCGCCGCTTCAACGGCTGGATCCTGCTGCCGGTGGTCTACAGCTTCTCGGCGCTGCTGCTGGCGGCCAGTGCCCTCATACCCGGGCGCTATATCACCCATCTTGAGGCCCATCCCCAGCTGTTGCTGCATATCGGTCTGGCACTGATGGCCTACTCGGTATTGATGATCGCCTGCCTTTTTGCTCTTCAGCTCGCCTGTCTGGACAAGCAGCTCAAGTCGAGAAAAATCAGCCAGTTGCCAGCCATGCCCCCCTTGATGACCGTCGAGAAGCGGCTGTTCCAGCTCATCTCCGCCGGCGTGCTGCTGCTGACCCTCTCCATCGCCTCGGGCCTGTTCTTCCTCGAAGACATGTTCGCCCAGGGCAAATCCCACAAGGCCGTGCTCTCCATCATCGCATGGTGCATCTACGTACTGCTCTTGTGGGGCCATCACACCTATGGCTGGCGTGGCCGCAAGGTGGTCACCCTGAGCCTGATAGGCAGCGTCATCCTGACCCTGGCCTATTTCGGCAGCCGCTTCGTCAAAGAAGTGCTGCTGAGCTGATAACCGTTAGTTACACCATCCACAGGAGCCCTTTTTGGACAGCATCTCAACGAGCACACTACTGATTGTTCTCGTTATCTTGATCCTTCTATCCGCCTTCTTCTCCAGTTCCGAAACCGGTCTGATGTCCATCAACCGCTACAAGCTGCGGCATCTGGCACAGACCAAACACAAGGCGGCCCATCGGGTAGAGAAGCTGCTGTCACGCCCGGATCGGCTGCTCGGCCTGATCCTTATCGGCAACAACCTGGTCAATATCCTCGCCTCCGCCATTGCCACCATCGTCTGTATCAGGCTGTTCGGCGATCTCGGTGTCGCGGTGGCCACTTTTGGCCTGACCCTGGTAGTGCTGGTATTTGGTGAAGTGACACCCAAGACGCTGGCGGCCATGTTCCCCGAGAAGATTGCCTACCCCGCCTCCTGGATCCTCAAGGGGCTGATGGTGCCGCTCTCCCCGCTGGTCTGGCTGATCAACGGCATCACCAGCGGTCTGCTCAAGATGCTGAAGATCACGCCAAACAAGGATGACTCCCTCAACACCGAGGAGCTGCGCACCATAGTCAACGAGGCGGGCAGCCTGATCCCCCAGCGCCATCAGGAGATGCTGCTCAGCATTCTGGATCTCGACAAGATGCTGGTCGAGGACATCATGGTGCCCCGCAGCGATATCTACGCCATCGATATCAATGACGACTGGAAAAGCATCCAGCGCCAGCTGGCTCACTGTGCCCACACCAAGATCCTGCTCTATCGCGACAGCATCGACGACGTGGTGGGCTTTCTCCACGCCCGCGACGCTCTGCGGTTGATGGCCCGGGATCAGTTCAACAAGTCGAGCCTGCTGCGGGAAGTGGACGAGATCTACTTCATTCCGGAAGGTACGCCGCTCAACGTACAGCTGGCCAAATTCCAGCGCAACAAGGAGCGAATTGGCCTGATCGTCGACGAATATGGCGACATTCAGGGGCTGATCACCCTGGACGACATTCTGGAAGAGATAGTGGGTGACTTCACCACCTCCATGACGCCGACCCCGAGCGATGAGATCCATCCCCAGCCGGACGGTTCGTTTCTGGTGGAAGGCTCGGCCAGCGTGCGCGAACTGAACAAGGAGATGAACTGGCATCTGCCCATCGACGGGCCGCGCACCCTCAACGGCCTGATCCTCGAATATCTGGAGGAGATCCCCCAGCCCAATATCGGGATCCGGCTGGCGGGCTACCCCATCGAGATCCTCGAAGTCGAGAACAACATGGTCAAAATGGCGCGGATCATGCCGGCTTCCTACCGAGCTGAAACTGCACCACAGAATTGAAAAAGGGCTGTCACTGGCAGCCCTTTTTCATTGCAGCTCTTTACTGTTCATCTTCGTCATCCGGCTCCAGCACCAGCGTCGGGATCAACTCGCCAAACACCCTCTGCAGCTCGTCGCGATTGGCCAGCAAGTCCTGCAGGGTGTAGCTGTCCATCACCGCCAGAAACGCATCCATCGCCTCTTTCAGCGCATTCTTGAGCAGACAGACAGAGACGATGTGACAGGCGGGCGAGCCGCAATCAATCCCGTCCAGATTCCCTTCCAGCGCCCGGATCACCTGCCCGATGTTGATGGTGGCGGGATCGCATGCCATGCGGATCCCCCCGTTCTTGCCACGCTGGGATTGCAGATAGCCCAGCTTCACCAGCTGATTGACCACCTTCACCATGTGGTTGCGAGAAACGTCGTACAAGGCAGAGACCTTGGCTACGCTCGAGAGCTCCCCTTCCGGCAGGGTGGCAAGGTAGAGCAGGGCTCTCAATCCGAAATCTGTATAACTGGTTAGTCTCATAAAGCCTGATTAGCGCGATGCGAAAAGTGGAGTATTGATTCAAATCAAATAAACATCTAGGATGCCACTTATTAAATGGCATTTTAGATGTTCAATTAACGACGAGGCTCCCTATGCTAGACCAAACCACCATTGCCGTCATCAAAAGCACCATTCCTCTGCTTGAATCAGCCGGCCCGGCACTGACGCAGCACTTCTACCAGCGGATGTTCAGCCATAACCCGGAGCTGAAAGATATCTTCAATCTGGCCCATCAGCGCAGCGGTGGTCAGCCACTGGCGCTGTTCAATGCCGTCGCAGCCTACGCCAAAAATATCGACAATCTGGGGGTGCTGGCCGGCGCGGTCGAGCGGATTGCCCACAAGCATACCGGATTCCTGATCCAGCCAGAACAATATCACATTGTAGGTAGTCATCTCTTGGCCACGCTCAAAGAATTGGGCGGAAGTGCGGTCACTGACGAGGTGCTGGAGGCATGGGGCAAGGCATATGGCGTGCTGGCCAACATCTTCATCGGCCGCGAGCGGGAGATCTATCAGGAGAAGGCGAACCAGAGCGGCGGCTGGCAAGGGACTCGCACCTTCATCATCAAGGAGAAGCGGGCCGAGAGCGAGCTAATCACCTCCTTCCTGCTGACACCGGAAGATGGCAAGCCGGTGCTGACCTTCCTGCCGGGCCAATACCTCAGCATCAAGCTGGTTCACCCCGAGCTCGAGCATCACGAAATCCGCCAGTATTCGCTTTCGGATGCCCCGAACGGCCGCGACTATCGCATCAGCGTCAAGCGCGAGCTGAAGGGTCAGGTCTCCAACCTGCTGCACAACCGGCTGCAAGCGGGCGACAAGATTGAAGTGATGCCACCCACCGGCGATTTCTACCTGAAAGCGGATGGCAAGACGCCGGTTGTGCTGCTCTCGGCCGGGGTCGGTCTCACCCCCATGATGAGCATGCTCAACCAGCTGCTGGCGAGTGACCATCAGGCCGACATCAGCTGGCTGCACGCCTGCGAGCATGGTCGTGTCCACGCCTTCCGGGAAGATATCCGCAGCAAGATCAGCCAACACACCAATCTGGTCAGTCGGGTCTGGTATCGGGAGCCCGCAGAGAGCGACAAGCTGGGAGAGGATTACGACTTCAGCGGCACCATGGATCTGAACGCGGTGAGGGAGCGCATCACACCAGAGGCCCACTACTACTTCTGCGGCCCGCTCGGTTTCATGCAGGAGGTGAAGCGACAACTGACTGAGGCCGGGATCCCCGCAAGCCAGCTCCATTACGAAGTTTTTGGCCCCCACCAAGATCTATAACCGCCGGGTAGCCATATAACGAAAGGAGGTTCCAGCCTGTCATGGCACGGCGGCAGGAACCGGACCCACAGGTGCAGACCTGTGGGTCATTTTTTTGGATCAGTGCATCGCCTTGGCGCGGGCCACCACGTTGGCCGGCATCCGGTTGCCAAGCCGACTCAGCAGACTGGCCGCCTTCTGGTGCAGGGCTTTGTCACCGATAACGGAGCCGTGCAGCCAACGGTAGGCATCCTCGTAATCGAGCGGGCTCCCCATCCCCTGCAGCAACATCTCAACCCACTCCATGCGAGCCCGCAGAAAACCGAGGCTGGCCGCTTCACGCATCAGCGTCTCGGCGCGAACCAGATCCTTCTGCACCAGCGTCCCTTTCCAGTAGTAGCGGCCCAACTGCTCCAGCGCGGGAGCCAGCCCCTGATTGGCCGCCTCCCACATATACTGCACCCCCAGCTCGGCGTTGGACTTGGTACAAACGCCCCAGGCCAGCATATCCCCCCAGAGGAACTGGTAGGCAGGGATCTTCATCACCGACGCCCGCGCCTCGATATCCTGAGTCAACTGGCAGCGATCCTGTTTCACCTGTGTGAGGTGGCGTCCCTGCTCGATCCAGTTGAGCAGCTCGTCCTGACGATAGATGGCCACCGCCTGCAGGTCGCCGGCATTAAGCGGTGCCACCGAAGGCGCAGGTTCGGCAGGTGGCGCGGCTGGCACGGGGGCTGAAGCGGGCTCTGCGGCCGGAGCAGGCGCTACCGGATCAGCCGGCAACAGCACAGGCGCAGGGGCCGCAGTCACCGCTGCCGACGGAGCCGCCTCACCGGTAGCCGCGGGAGCAGGTGCCGCCGCTTCAGCTGGCAACAACACGGGGGCCGGAGTAGCTGTCGCCGCTGATGCGGGCGCGGTTTCACCAGCGGTGGCGGGAGCAGCCGAGGCAGCCGGCACCGGCTCGGCGGCATAAAGGGGCGCGCCAGCCAGACAGATAAGGGAGAGAAGGGTAAGGGGTTTCATCATAAGGGATCTCCTGCTGCTCTCTGTTATCGGCCACAACCCCCATCTTCTTAAGCTGGCGGGAGCTCAACAACGCAAAAGGGAGCCGAAGCTCCCTTTTCATGCGGTCATGCCGCTTATTTGACGAAGTCGACACCCAGCTGGATATCGGCTTTCAGGGTGGCCAGCATCCCTTCCATCGCTTCCTGCTCGAAGGCGCTCAGCTTGCCGTAGTCCAGCACAGTCTCAACACCGTTCTTGCCCAGCAGGATCGGCTGTGCAAAGAAGGTAGCGTGTTCGCCGTTGCCTTCAACGTAGGCACACTCGATGACGTTGGCTTCGCCCTGCAGGCCCTTGATGAGCGACAGACCGAAACGGCAGGCAGCCTGACCCATGGAGAGAGTGGCGGAACCGCCACCGGCCTTGGCTTCAACCACTTCGGTACCGGCGTTCTGAATACGCTTGGTCATGGCAGCCACTTCTTCGGCAGTGAAGGAGGCACCTTCAATCTGGGAGAGCAGCGGCAGAATGGTCACGCCACTGTGGCCACCGATCACGTTGACGCGAACCTTGTCCACGTTCAGCCCTTTGGCGGCGGCAACGAAGGTCTCTGCGCGGATCACGTCCAGAGTGGTGACACCGAACAGGCGACGCTTGTCATAGACACCGGCTTTCTTCAGCACTTCGGCGGCGATGGCGACGGTGGTATTGACCGGGTTGGTGATGATGCCGATCAGCGCTTTCGGGCAAGCTGCCGCGCACTTCTCCACCAGATTCTTGACGATACCGGCGTTGATGTTAAACAGGTCGGAGCGATCCATACCCGGCTTGCGCGCAACACCGGCAGAGATAAGCACCACATCGGCACCAACCAGTGCAGGAGTCGGATCTTCACCGCAGAAACCCTTGATGGCGACATCGGTAGGAATATGGCTGAGGTCTACGGCTACGCCCGGAGTGACCGGGGCAATGTCATACAGGCTCAGCTCGGAGCCGGCCGGCAGACGGTTTTTCAACAGCAGAGCAAGGGCTTGACCGATGCCACCAGCGGCACCCAGAACGGCAACTTTCATGATCAACTCCATGTTTAAGCGTAGGTTTAAGGTTATTTGTTCTTGTGCGCCCAACCTTAATGGATCCCCCCATAAAAAACAATCTGATAACAGTTGCAGTCACGGGTTCTGTGAGCCAAGAAACAGGCAGCGAATAAAAATGGGGAAAAATCCAAAAAATTGGAGGGGAAGCACAGTTTTTCTGCACTTCACCCTCCCATAAAGTGGTAGTTATGCCGACTCAAGCCTGGAATGCCAACGCCCGCTTTTCACACCAGCGAAAACCAATTGTTAACAATCCGTTCATGGTGAGGTAAAGGGCCCCCGCGACGCCGAAGACGGCAAGGGTGTCATAGGTCTGGGCATTGAGTCCCTGTGCAAGCCCCATGATGTCCATGATGGTGATGGTACTGGCGAGGGAGCTTCCCTTTAGCACCAGGATCACCTCGTTGGAGTAGGCTGGCACCAGATGACGGGCGGCGTGGCGCACCTTCATCCAGAGGGTCTGACGACCGTTAAAACCGAGCGCTCGGCACGCCTCCACCTCACCGGCAGGAATAGCGTCGAGCGCCCCCTTGAACAGCCGGGTGGAGTAAGCCGCGGTGTTGAGGCCCAGCGCCAGCACGGCACAGAACCAGGGTTGCTTGAGCAGCGGCCAGAGCGGGCTGGCTTTCAGCCACTCGAACTGACCCGGCCCGTAGTAGATGAGGAAGATCTGGATCAGCAGCGGCGTGCCGGTAAAGAGCAATACCCACAGCTGTACCAGCTGGGTCGCCACCGGCAGCCGCAACTCCAGCACCCAGGTCATCAGGGCCGCCAGCACGAAGCCGAGCAGCAGGCTGAACAGGGTCAGCTCCAGCGTGGTGAGCAGCCCACCCAGCAGGGTCACAAGATACTCTTGCATCGATTAGCCTCCGTAGCGACGGGTGTAGCGGGCCGCGAGGCCGAGGCCATACTCGCTTACCAGGCTGATGGCCAGATAGATGAGGGCAGCGGCGGCATACCAGGTGAAGGGCTGATAGGTACTGGCCGAGGCCATCTGCGCCTGACGCATCATCTCGTTCACCCCGATAAGCGACACCAGCGCGGTATCTTTCAGCAGCACCAGCCACTGGTTGCCGAGGCCCGGCAGGGCGTGCCGCCACGCCTGCGGCAACACGATGCGAAAGAAGATGTGGCTCTTGCTAAACCCCAACGCCAGCGCCGCCAGCCGCTGCCCTGCGGGCACCGCATTGAGCGCTGCGCGCAGGGTCTGGGTCGCATAGCTGGCGAACAGCAGAGAGAGCGCCAGCACGCCGCAAGCGAACGGGCTGAACTCTACATACTCGCCGGTGATGAGAAACAGCACCTGGGTCGAGCCAAAGTAGATGAACAGCACCACCAGCAGCTCGGGCAATCCGCGGATCAGGGTCGTGAGGGTGGCCACCGGCCACACCAGAGCGCGCTGCTTGCTCAGCTCAGCCGCACTGAACGCCAGTGCCAGCACCATGCCCCCGACCAGGGATGCCAGGGCCAGCCCGAGGGTCATCCAGGCTGCATCCAACAACAGGCTCAACATGGCTTAGTGCGCGAAGTATTTGTCGAAGATCTTCTGATAGGTGCCGTTGGCCTTGATATCGGCCAGCCCCTTGTTCAGCTGGGTCAGCAACTCCTGATTGCCCTTGGCCACCGCAATGCCAAAGCCGGTACCGAAGTACTTGGCATCGGTCACCGGAGCACCTACCACGGCATACTCCTTGTGCTGCTTCAGCCAGTCGGCGGCGACGGCGGTATCGGCAAACACGCCGTCAGTGCGGCCGTTCATCATGTCGAGGAAGGCGCTCTGGTAGCTGGCGTAAGGCACGGTCAGCAGCCCCTTGCTCACCCAGTTATCCACCAGATAGGACTGGTGGGAGGTGCCGTTCTGCACGCCGACCGTCTTGTCTACCAACCCTTCCGGCCCCTTGAAGGCGCCTTTTTTGGCCACGAACACGGCAGAGTTCTGGTAGTAGATGTCGGAGAAATCGACCTGCGCAGCCCGCTCCGGGGTCACGTCCATGGCGGCGATGGCAGCGTCATAGCGACGGAATTTGAGGCTGGGGATCAGGCTGTCAAAGGCCTGGTTGTGGAAGCTGCACTCCAGCTTGGCCTGCTCGCAGATGGCGCGCGCCAGATCGATGTCAAAACCCTGAAACTCGTTCTTGTCGTCCAGATATTCGAACGGTGCGTAGGTGGCCTCGGTGGCAAACTTGATCTCTTTGGCCAGTACGGAGGTGCTCAGCAACCCCATGGCTGCGACCAGCAACAGACTCTTTTTCATGACAGCTTCCTTATCGATTCAGTATCAATGCATCAAGAATTCGGCAAACCGGCTGGTTTGCGGGGATTGGAAAATGGCGGCGGAGCCGGACTCGATGATCCGCCCCTTTTCCAGATAGATCACCTGACTGGCGACCTTGCGGGCGAAGTCGACCTCGTGGGTCACCACCACCTGGGTGATGCCGGTCTGGCTCAGGGTGCGGATGATCTCGGCCACCTCCTTGGTGATCTCGGGATCGAGGGCGGCGGTCGGCTCGTCAAACAGCAGCACTTCCGGATCCATCATCAGGGTGCGGGCAATGGCCACCCGCTGCTGCTGACCGCCGGAGAGGCGTGCCGGCCAGGCATCGCGCTTGTCGGCCAGTTGCAGCTGGGCCAGCAGGTAGGCGCCCTTCTCGATGGCCGCCTCCTTGCTCATGCCCAGCACCTTGACCGGCGCTTCGATGAGATTCTCCATCACGGTGAGGTGTGGCCAGAGATTGTACTGCTGGAACACCATGCCCACCTTGCGGCGCAGCAGTTGGGACTGGCGATTGAATTCGGCAGCGGAGAGGGTGCTCGGGAAAGAAAATTCATTTTCCCCTATGCGCAGAACACCGGCATCCGGGGTGTCCAGCAGGTTCATCATGCGTAGCAGCGAGCTCTTGCCTGCACCGCTCGGGCCCAGCAGTACCAAGGTCTCACCGGGGGATGTCCGAAAGCTCACCTGTTGCAGTACCGGCACCTTGTGCCAGGACTTCTCGATACCTATTAATTCAATACCCATACAGCCCAATTGAATAAGTTTTCAAAATTTCGTCCCGATTCTATCCCTTATAAAGGTTGATGCAAGCCATTTTTGAATCAATATGCAGAACAAGCGCCGCTTCCTTGCAAAAAACGGCATATGAATGCAAAATAGCCACGCTGTTCGTATCTGCCGCCTGGCTCTGAAACAGGCCGCCACACCTCCTCATTCGTGAGACCAAGATGAAACATAACGACAAGCAAGAAAAACTGGCCAAGGCCTTTAAAGCCTTGCTGAAAGAAGAGCGCTTTGGCTCCCAGGCAGAGATCGTCACTGCCCTGCAAGAACTGGGCTTCGAGAACATCAACCAGTCCAAGGTATCGCGCATGCTGAGCCGCTTCGGCGCCGTTCGCACCCGCAATGCCAAGATGGAGATGGTCTACTGCCTGCCGGTGGAACTGGGCGTGCCCACCACCTCCAGCCCGCTCAAGAATCTGGTGCTGGATGTCGACCACAACGGCGCACTGGTGGTGATCCACACCAGCCCGGGCGCAGCCCAGCTGATCGCCCGCCTGCTCGACTCCCTCGGCAAGGCAGAGGGGATCCTCGGTACCATCGCCGGTGACGACACCATCTTCATCACCCCGACCAGCGACACCGATATCGAAGAGCTCTACCTCTCCGCCCTCGAGCTGTTCGAACAGACTCCGTAATGGTTGCCGCCGCGTCATCGCGGTCACGCCAGAACGAAAAATCCCGGCCAAGGCCGGGATTTTTGTTTGGTGAGCCACAAGATCGGGAGTCTGCTCTGCCTCCTCTCGCTGCGTCCATCCTCGCGATGTTGAACGAGATTGTTGCACTTCTCGCGGGCAAAAATTGATTTTCGTTGCACCAGCGAAACAATCTAGCCAGCAGTGTCAGAAGCACTCAGACCATAACAGGCCACCCCCACCGCCCGATCTCTTTGGCAACCGGGCACTCTTTGCGCCCTTGGCGGCACGAGGGGGAAGGTGGCACGGTCACATCCGCTATTACTTGCCCTGCGCCATCAGAAAACCTTCCGATGGGGCGAAGAAAGCCGCGCCGGTCACCGCCTTGGTGAAGCGCAGCAGGTGGTCGAAGTGGCTGCCCTCCCCCTTGTACATGCTGGCCAGCATGGCGTTGAAGTGCTGCTGAGTGCGGCAGCAGGAGATGAAGTAGAGCCCCTGCTCGGTCATGGTGCCCCAGGGCATGCTCTGGCGCAGGATCTCCATGGACTCCCCTTTCGGGGTCTTGAGGTTGACCCGCTTGATGTGGGCGGTCAGCGGCTTGGCGGCAGACTCATACTCGATGTTGTCGGGCTTGGTGCGACCGATGATGTCTTCCTGCTCTTTTTGCGCCAGCTTCTCCCAGTCGCTCATTGCGTGGACCCAGCGCTGGACGTGGATGTAGGAGCCACCGGCAAACTCGCCCTCGGCCAGCAGTGCCACTTCGGCGCGATGCTCATCTTGCGGGTTCTCGGTACCGTCAACGAAACCGGTCAGGTCACGGCAATCCAGATTGCGGAAACCGCGCACCTCTTCAGCCAGCTCTACCAGTCCGGCCAGCAGCGCCATCACGCGATGACCAGCGTGGTGCAGCACATCCACCCGATCGGCGCGCAGCTGAATAAAGAGATCAAACGGGGTGTTGGGGGCTTCCTGACCGTTGGCGGATTGCGCCATAAAGCTGCGGAACTGGGGCGGACGGGCGGCAGGGTAGAGACCATCCCAGGCATCGGCGCCAACGGCGACCAGACCGCTGAAACCGGCCTCGGGGAAATCGGCAGCCACCGCCTGCCACAGGGCGGGCAATTTGGCCAGACGGCCGACCAGTTCGGCGGCATCGCCGGTGCGATTGAACATCAGATAGAGGGCGTGCAGATTCGGCTCTGCGCAGATCCCGGCTTGGGCTTTCATATATCTCTCCCCTGAGTAGGCGTTAGCGTTATGGGCTATTAGCGTTGCGCGATTATAAACCAGAGCAGCTCCAGTTCTTTGATTTCACGACGATATCACGCGTTCAGGGTAAAGGGTCAAACAACACCAGCGTGTGAGGCGCCACCCGGATGCGGGCCCGCATCCCCTCAAGAGGCTCGCCAATGCTCGCCTCCAGCTGCAGATCGCCACACTCGAACAGCACCCGGCAATGGTGGCCGAGGAACTGCTGCTCCACCACCTTGAGCTCGCCCTCCGCGGCGCTCTCCAGCAGCAGTTGCTGGGGTCTGAGCATCAGCTGCAACAGCTCGCCCACCGCGCGGCCATGAGGCTCGCTGCCACAGATGACCCCGAGCGCCGTCTGCACGCAGTGGCTGTCGACCACCTCGGCGGCCAGATAGTTGACCCCGCCGAGAAACTCCGCCACGAAGCGGTTTTGCGGGCGGCGATAGAGCTGCTCCGGCTGGCCCACCTGTTCGATATGGCCTGCGCGAAACAGCGCCAGCCGATCGGCGAAGGCGAACGCCTCCTCCTTGCTGTGGCTGACGAAGATGGCGCCGATCCCCTGCTGCTTGAGCAGGGCGCGGATCTCGAGGATCAGCTTCATCCGCACCTGGGTGTCGATGTTGGAGAAGGGTTCATCCAGCAGCATCAGCCGCGGCTTGCACACCAGCGCCCGGGCGATGGCCACCCGCTGCTGCTGACCACCGGAGAGCTGGTGCGGATAACGCTCCCCCAGCCCCTGCAGATTGACCAGCGCCAGCGCCTCATCCACCTGCTGCTGGCGGGCGCGGCGATCGAGTTTGGTCAGACCGAAGCCGACGTTGTCGGCCACCGTCAGGTGGGGAAAGAGGGCGTAATCCTGAAAGATCATCCCGATATTGCGCGCCTCGGGGGGCACGCTGGCACCCGGCCCGCCGAGCAGGGTATCGCCGAGGCGGATCGAGCCCTCTGCCAGCGGCAGCAGGCCGGCGATGGCCTTGAGCAACGTGGTTTTGCCGCAGCCGCTCGCCCCCAGCAGACAGACGATCTCATTGTCTGCCACCGTCAGGGAGAGCTGTTCCAGCACATTGCGGCCGTTGTAACGGCAGCTGACATTTTCAACCTGCAAACAGGACAAGGCTGACTTCCTCTCGTTTCTGGCGGCGCACTGCCTTTTTCAGCACACCGCATGCAATTTCATTGGCCGACGTGGCGACTCAGTGGCCAGGACTATCCAGAGTGCGGTTGACCCAGATCAGCGGCAACAGCCCCACCAGCACGATGACAATGGCCCCCAGCGCGCCGCGCTCCAGCATCTCGTCCGAGACGAACTGGTAGACGTGGGTCGCCAAAGTATCGAAGTTGAACGGCCGCAGCAGCAGGGCGGCGGGCAGCTCCTTCATGGATTCGATGAACACCAACATGGCGCCGGCAAACAGACCGCGGCGCACCAGCGGCAGATGGACCCGCCGCAGCATGGCGCCATCCCCCTGCCCCAAAGATCGGGCCGCCATGTCGAGGCTGGGGGAGATCTTGCCCATGCTGCTCTCCACCGAGCCGATGGCGATGGCCACAAAGCGCACCAGATAACCGAACACGATGGCGGTAATGGTGCCGGTCAGCAACAGCCCCGGCCCCTGACGCCCCAGCCACTCGGCCAGATCGTTGATGGCAAAATCGAGAGCGGTGAGTGGCACCAGCACCCCGATGGCGAGCACGGTGCCCGGCATGGCATAACCCATGGCGGCGATGCGCAGGGGCAGCAGGCTCTTGATCCCGCCATCGAGACGGCGGCAGAAGCCGAGCAGCAGGGCAATCCCCATCGCCAGCAGGGCGGTCAGCGCCGAGATGAGCAGACTGTTGCCGGCGAAGCGGACGAACTCCGGCGTCCATGACAGCTCGAAGTAGCGAACGCCGTAATCGAGCAGGATGACGAACGGCAGGCCGAAACCGGCCAGCACCAGCCCCCAGCACCAGAAACCGGCCAGAGCGCGACTCATCCCCTTGAGCGGATAGCGCAGCGGCTGCTCATGGCCCATGGACTTCTGGAACACCTGCTGCCGACTGCGCGAGCGCCGCTCCAGCGCGATCAACAGCACCACCGCCAGCAGCATCAGGCAGGAGAGTTTGGCCGCAGTGGCCAGACTGCCGTAACCGAGCCAGGTGTCGTAGACCGCCGTGGTCAGGGTGTTGATGGCAAAGAAGTGGACAGTGGCAAAATCGGCCAGCGTCTCCATCGCCACCAGCGACACCGCCACCATGATGGCGGGGCGCGCCAGCGGCAGACTGAGACGGCGGAAGCTCTGCCACGGGGTACAGCCGAGCAGGCGGCTGGAGTGGATCAGGCTGACCGACTGTTCCAGAAAGGAGGCGCGGGTCAGCAGATAGACGTAGGGGAACAGCACCAGTGCCAGCACCCAGGCGGCGCCGCCAAGGGAGCGAATGGCCGGAAACCAGTAATCGGCCGGACTGTTCCAGTCAAAGAGGGCGCGCAACCCGGCCTGTAGCGGGCCCGAGTAGTCGAGCAGGTCGGTATAGACGTAGGCGACGATATAGGAGGGCATCGCCATCGGCAGCATCAGGGCCCACTGCAGGGCACGCCGCCCCGGCACCTGACACATGGCCACCAGCCAAGCGGTTGGCACGCCAAACAGCAGGCTGAGCAGCACCACGCCAACCACCAGCCCAAGGGTATTGGCCAGATAATCGAGCAGCACGGTATCGGCGAGGTGGCGAAACAGCTCCCCCTCAGCCGAAAAGGCTGAGAAGACCAGAGCGAGCACCGGCAAAGCCAGCAGCAGGGCGGTGGCCCAGCTGCCGGTAATCCATCCAGAATTTTTCATGAGACCACAGAGGTTGATGGGGCCATTGGCCCCATCTGAATTACAAGTCGAACTTCACTTCATCCAGCAACTGCAAGGCGTCCTTGCGGTGCTTGGCATAATCGCTGACCGGTAGCGCGTCAGACTTGAAACTGCCCCAGGACTTGACCATGGCGGAAGGCTCGACCCCGGCCTTGACCGGATACTCGGCATTCACGTCCGCATACATGTGCTGGGCGGTGTCGCCAGCCAGAAACTCCATCAGCTTCTGAGCGGCCTCTTTGTTCTTGGCATACTTGGTCATGGCCACGCCGCTCACGTTGACGTGGGCACCGCGGTCGGCCTGATTCGGGAAGTTGATGTAGACGGCATCAGCCCAGGATTTCTGCGCCGGATCTTTCAACATGGCGCCCAGATAGTAGCTGTTGCCGAGCGACAGGTCACAGATGCCATCCTTGATAGCCTTGACCTGATCCCGGTCGTTGCCCTGCGGCTTGCGCGCCAGGTTGGCCTTGACCCCTTCCAGCCAGGTTTTGGTCTCGGCCATGCCGTGATGGACAATCATCGAGGAGACCAGCGCCACATTGTACTCATGCTTGCCACTGCGGGTGCAGATTTTCCCTTTGAATTCCGGCTTGGCCAGATCTTCGTAGCTGATGGTACCGAGCTTGCCGAGGCGATCCTTGCTGGAGTAGATGGCACGCACCCGGGTGGTCAGGGCGAACCAGCGGTTCTCCGGATCGCGATAGCTGGCGGGGATGTTCTCCTGCAGGATCTTGCTCTCCACCGGCTGCACCAGCCCCTTGTCCACCAGATCGGTCAGACGGCTGATATCGGTCGTCAGCATCAGGTCGGCCGGAGAGAGCTTGCCTTCCCGCTCCAGACGCTCGTTCAGCCCCTCTTTGGCGAACACCACGTTCACCTTGATGCCCGATTCTTTCTCGAACTGCTGGATGATGGGCTTGATCAGCTCATCCTGCCGGTTGGAGTAGACATTCACCTCTCCTGCCGCCAACGCAGACTGGGCTGCCAATGCAGAGAAAGCAAGTGCCAGCATCTTCATTTTCATCATCCATTCCTTGAGTTGCTAAATCGAGTGAGAACAATTGCCGTTTGCATTCTGCATATTCCAATTGCGAGATCAAGGAAGAGTGGCGGGGGAAGTTCACATATTTAAACGAGGCATAAATAAAAGGGCCGGATAGAATCCCATCCAGCCCCAATCGGGTTTTGCCATGGCAAGCGAGGTGACAAACCGGCGATCAGAGCGCCTCTTCGTCGTTCTCGCCAGTACGAATCCGCACCGCCTGCAACAGGTCATACACGAAGATCTTGCCGTCACCGATCTTGCCGGTATAGGCCGCCTTGCAGATCGCCTCGATCACACCTTCAACGTTGTCATCCGTGGTGGCGATCTCCAGCTTCACCTTGGGTAAAAAGTCGACCTGATACTCGGCCCCCCGGTATAATTCGGTGTGTCCCTTCTGGCGGCCAAATCCCTTGACCTCGGACACGGTCAACCCCTCCACCCCCAGGTTGGCAATGGCCTCGCGGACATCGTCCAGCTTGAACGGTTTGATAATCGCACTAATCAGCTTCATCTGGTTGCTCCCAATCCATGGTGTGTCATAAACCGGGAATCAATTCTTGTGCCAAGTATTTTTATTATTAAATTTCATGAAGATAGCGTCTAATTACGGAGCAATACCCAAAGCGAGCCAGGATCGACCAGCCACGCGCCCCATAATGAGGCACCACGCTGTGGCGGCCAGCGCCTCTGCACCAAACAAGAGCACAGCAGTATGTTAGTCATCTCCAACAGCGTTACCCTCCCCTGGCATGAGCTGCAGTTCCAGACCATGCGGGCGCAGGGCAACGGTGGCCAGCACGTCAACAAGACCGACTCCGCCGTCTGGTTGCGCTTCGATTACCGTAACTCCCCCAGCCTGACCCCGCTCTACAAGGAGGGGCTCGACAAGCTGAGCGACAGCCGGGTACATGACGGCTTTATCCTGATCCGGGTCGAGAGCCACCGCAGTCAGGACATGAACCGCAAGGAGGCGATGAGCCGTCTGGTCGAACTGCTGAAAAAGGCGGCATGGCGCCCCAAGGCCCGCCATGCCACCAAGCCGACCCGCAGCTCCCAGCGCAAACGGGTTGATGCCAAGAAGCGCAAGGGGGAGATCAAATCGACCCGCGGCAAGCTCGTACTGGACTAACCAGGGCCCGAGGATCACAGCATGAAATACAGTTTTTGCGGCAGCGCCCACGGCCCTCTGCTCATCGCCATCGATCGGGATGGCCTGCGTTATGTGGAGTTCGTGCGGGGGGAACAGCCGGTAACTCCGACCGCTGAGTGGCAACAGGATGATCTGGCTCTGGCTCCCTTCGTCGAGCAGTTCGCCGCCTACTTCTCCGGTCGTCTGCAGCAATTCGACCTGCCGCTGGCAGCCCGTGGCACGCCATTCCAGCAGGCGGTATGGCGCGCCCTCTGTGACATCCCCTACGGCGAAACCGTCAGCTACCTCGAGATTGCCCAAGCCATCGGCAATCCCAAATCGGTCAGAGCTGTTGGCGCCGCCAATGGCCGCAATCCGCTCAGCATCATAGTGCCCTGCCACCGGGTGATCGGCCGCAGCGGCGAGCTGACCGGTTATGCTGGCGGCATTCCCATCAAACGCTGGCTACTGGAGCTGGAGCAGCGTCACGCGCCGTTTGTCCTGACCCCATAAACGTGGTGCTCTGAAGAATCATCGCAGCAGAGGCGAGCCTCGGTCACCTTGCTAAAAATGTGTCGAGAAGATGAACAGAGGATGAAGAATTGTCTCAGAACTACTTCAGATAGAAGCTGGCATGATGGCTCCATACTTGAGTGGCACGGCTCATTCACCACTCCAAGTAGCACCCATGTGACGCTTCCAATCTGTCTTTTTTCCCCAGCGCCTCCCTTGAGGCGCTTTTTTTGTGTCCGGAAGAATTCGTCTGCAAAGAGAAGGGGGAAGGCTGAAACGGCCTTCCCCCTTGTTGCTACCAGACGATGACCGGATCAGGATTCTCGCGGGGCAATAAACTGCAGCTCCGGAGCCGAAGAGGTGAGCACGTCGGCGCAGTAATCCCAGGTCGAGATGCGATAGTGCTGCAAATCCTCGTCCAGATGCAGACCGTCCGACTCCTGATGAAACCAGCTGGCGAAACGGGAAGGGGTGATGAGCTGGATCTGCTCTTCGATGGCGTGGCTATCCTTCCCCTCCGCCAGATCGCAATCTTCGATCACCCGCAGGGCGTAGATATGGCGGAAATAGACCCGGCAGAGGATTTGCGGAGGCAGATCGATGCTGCGCGCCCGACCCAGCATGATGGTCAGGGAGTCGCTCCAGAGATCCTGATGCAGCTCGGCAACGACCAGTCCGGGCGGGAGCTGGCGGGACGGAGCCCAAGGTACGGCAACCTGCCGAATGGCATTTTTCTGTTCCATATAAACCTCGCGACGACTCACTCCCTGTCTTGAGTCTATCTGAACCACATAGTCCCCGCGAAGGCAATCTATGGACAATAAAAACGGCAATAAAAAAGCCGACGTATCAAACGTCGGCGAATAAAAAAGTGCTTACAACAGAGGATTCACATATTCAGACCCGCGGGTCAAAAGATTGGTTCCCTCTTTTTGTAATTAATTTTCGGCGCGTTTAAACATCAGGGTATTGGCGTCCGACTCTTCCGGCACGAAGTAGTAGCCATCGGCGTTGAAACCGGTCAGCTGTTCCACCTCGGTCAGGCGGTGCTTGATGATGTGGCGGGCCATCATGCCGCGCGCCTTCTTGGCGTAGAAGCTGATGATCTTGAACTGGCCGTTCTTCTCATCCTTGAACACCGGGGTTACGATCCGCCCTTTCAGGCTCTTGGGTCGTACCGACTTGAAATACTCGTCGGAGGCCAGATTGATCAGCACCTCATCCCCCTGCGCCGCCAGTGCCTCATTGAGGTGGTGAGTGATCACCTCGCCCCAGAACTGGTAGAGATCCTTGCCGCGACCGTTGTCGAGCCTGGTTCCCATCTCCAGCCGGTAGGGCATCATCAGATCGAGGGGGCGCAGCACACCGTAGAGACCTGAGAGCATTCGCAGATGCGCCTGAGCGAAGTCAAAATCGGCCTCGCAGAAATCTTCTACCGCCAGCCCGGTATAGACATCCCCCTTGAAGGCCAGGAGCGCCTGACGGGCATTGGCCGGAGTGAAGTCGGGTTGCCACTCGGCAAACCGGGCGGCGTTGAGACCCGCCAGCTTGTCGCTGATCTTCATCAGGGTGGCAATTTGATCCGGGCTCAGTTGGCGAGCCCGCTTGATGAGTTCTGCAGAGTGATCGAGCAGCTCGGGTTGGGTGAATCGGGTTGTCACCAGCGGTGACTCGTAATCCAGCGTCTTGGCCGGGGAGACCACAATCAGCATAAGGTTCCTTTATTGCGTAGGGCCGAGCCGCGGCCCGGCCCCATTGTTCATTCATCCAGCGTCACATTGTCCAGCGTACCGGTTCCAAGCTGATCACGGCCGGAAAGCTTGATCAGCAGCCGCAGGTCGTTGGCCGAGTCGGCATGGGCAAGGGCCTCACTGTAGCCAATCTGGCCGGAGCAGAACAGGTTGAAGAGCGATTGATCGAAGGTTTGCATGCCAAGCTCGGTCGATTTGGTCATCACCTCCTTGAGTCGGTGCATCTCCCCCTTGCGGATAATGTCGGTGATAAGCGGGGTGTTGAGCAGGATCTCGAATGCGGCGCAGCGCCGCTTGCCATCCACACTTGGTACCAGTTGCTGGGCGACAATGGCCTTGAGGTTGAAGGAGAGATCGAACAGGAACTGGCGATGCTTCTCCTGCGGTACCAGATGGAGGATGCGATCCAGCGCCTGGTTGGCGTTGTTGGCGTGCAGGGTCGCGAGGCAGAGGTGACCAGTCTCGGCGAATTGCAGGGCAAACTCCATGGTCTCCGAGCTTCTGATCTCGCCGATCAGGATCACATCCGGCGCCTGACGCAGCGAGCTTTTCAACGCCACATCGAACGACTCGGTATCGATCCCCACCTCCCGCTGGGTGATCAGGCTGCGGCCATGCTGATGGACAAACTCCACCGGATCCTCCACCGTCAGAATATGGCCGTCGGCATGCTGGTTGCGATAACCAATCATGGTCGCCTGGGTGGTCGATTTGCCCGCCCCGGTGGCGCCGACAAACAGCACCAGTCCGCGCTTGGCCAGTGCGACTTCCTGCAGGATCACGGGCAATTGCAGGTCATCGAAGGTAGGAATACGTGTCTCGATACGCCTAACCACCATGCCGGGCAGCTCCTGCTGCCAGAAAGCGCTGACCCGAAACCGGCCCAAGGTTTCGCGGTGAATGGCGTAGTTGGCCTCCCTGGTGCGGATATAGCGCTCGAAATGCTCGGGGCTCAGGCTCTCCCTCACCAGCGTCAAGGCAGCCTTTTTATCGAGCGCTTCCCCCCCCAAAGAGAGCAGATGGCCGTTCACCTTGAGGGTGGGGGGCGTCCCCACTGTCACAAAGAGATCCGACCCTTTTTTCTCCACCAGCTGGCCCAGCAGTTCATCCAGATTCATCATCGATCCCTCCCTGGATCCGGCATCATCAGATGCTGTTGGGGTCAACCGCCTTGGCCTTGGCGTCGAGAGACGCCACCATGCCACGGCTGACCAGCTGCTTGAGACTCTGATCCATGGTCTGCATGCCGTGGGTCATCCCGGTCTGTATCACCGAGTAGAGCTGGGCGATCTTGTCCTCCCGGATGAGATTACGCACCGCCGGGATCCCCATCATGATCTCGTGAGCAGCCACCCGACCGCCGCCAATACGCTTGAGCAGGGTCTGGGAGATAACCGCCCGCAGGGATTCGGAGAGCATGGAGCGCACCATGTCCTTCTCTGCGCCGGGGAAGACGTCGATGATACGGTCGATAGTCTTGGCTGCCGACGAGGTGTGCAGGGTGCCAAATACCAAGTGGCCGGTTTCGGCTGCTGTCATGGCAAGGCGAATGGTTTCAAGATCGCGCATCTCACCCACCAGAATGATGTCGGGGTCTTCCCGCAGTGCCGAGCGCAGGGCATTGCTGAAGCTCTTGGTATCGCGGTGCACTTCCCGCTGATTCACCAGACAGCGCTTGTTCTCGTGCACAAATTCGATGGGGTCTTCGATGGTGAGAATATGGTGATGGAAGTTCTCGTTGATGTAGTTGACCATGGCCGCCAGCGTGGTCGACTTACCGGAACCGGTCGGCCCGGTCACCAGTACCAGACCGCGCGGGAACTCGGCGATCTTGCGGAAGATCTCCGGCGCATCGAGATCTTCGAGGCTCAGCACGGTGCTGGGGATGGTACGAAATACCGCGCCCGAACCGCGCGCTTGCTGGAAAGCGTTGACCCGGAAACGGGCCAGATTGGGCACCTCGAACGAGAAGTCGACCTCGAAGTTCTCCTCCAGCTCCTTGCGCTGGTGATCGTTCATGATGTCGTAAATGAGGGCGTGCACTTCCCGATGTTCCAGGGCGGGCAAATTGATCTTGCGAACCTCGCCATCAACCCTGATCATCGGGGGAACCCCGGCGGACAGGTGTAGATCCGACGCTTTATGCTTTACACTGAAAGCCAATAACTCTGTGATATCCATAGATTTGTCATTCTCCCATCACAAGATCACTAACGAAACATGAACCAGATTGCCCAGCACCTGCTTCAGGTAAAAGAACGTATTGCCCAGGCAGCCAGAGGGGCGAGCCGCGATCCGGAGCAGGTCCGGTTGCTTGCGGTCAGCAAAACCAAACCCCTTGAGGCCCTGATGGCCGCTCACGCTGCCGGCCAGCGCTGCTTTGGCGAATCCTACGCTCAGGAAGCGGCCACCAAGATCGACACCCTGCGCCAGCAACCCGAATATAACGACATAGAGTGGCACTTTATCGGCCCTTTGCAATCGAACAAATCCAGGCTGGTTGCCGAACGGTTCGACTGGGTGCAAAGCGTGGACAGAGAGAAGCTGATCGAACGTCTGAACAATCAGCGCCCTGCCAGCATGGCGCCGCTAAATGTTTGTCTGCAAATCAATATTAGCGGAGAGAGCAGCAAATCCGGAACGTCTGAACAAGAGATTTTCCGCCTTGCCGAACTGGTTTCTCACAGTGAGCGGCTGGTGCTGCGCGGGCTGATGGCCATTCCCGAACACACCAGTGACGAGACCATATTGGCCGCCCAAATGGCCCGTATGCAGACTCTGTTCACCGAGCTTGCGCGACAATACCCGAGCGTCGATACCCTCTCGATGGGGATGACCGAGGATCTTGAACTGGCGATCGCCCACGGCAGCACCATGGTGCGGGTCGGCACCGCCATCTTCGGCGCCCGCGACTACTCATAAGCCGGTGCGCGAGCGCATGCAACGCACGCCGCGTGCCAGCGCCCCACCAAGCAACAGGAGCCTTTAATGCAACAGCACAGGACGCTCGCCTTCATCGGCGCAGGCAACATGAGCCGCAGCATCATCGCCGGTCTGGTCAAAGCGGGTTATCCGGCAACGCTTATCACTGCCGCCAACCCGAGCCAGCCCAAACTGGATGCGCTGGCCAGCGACTACGGCATTCGCACCACCCGCTCCAATGCCGAGGCGGCCCGCCATGCCGAGGTGATCGTGCTAGCGGTCAAACCACAGCTGATGGCCGGCATGCTGGCAGCACTGGTTGCCGAGCTGGGCTCCCTTGCGGGCAAGCTGCTCGTCTCCATCGCCGCCGGTATCAAGGTAGCTCGCCTTGCCGAGATGGCCGGTGGTCACGACCGTATCATCCGCACCATGCCCAATACCCCGGCCCTGCTGGGTCTGGGTATGACCGGGCTCTACGCCCCCGAGCATATTGCCGCCGCGGATCGCGACTTTGCCGAGCAGATGATGCAGGCAGTCGGCAAGACTCTCTGGGTGGAGCAGGAGTCTGGCATCAACAGCGTCATCGCCGCAGCCGGCAGCGCCCCGGCCTACTTCTTCCTCTTTATGCAGGCGATCGCCGAAGAGGCAGAGGCGATGGGCTTCTCACCCGATCAGGCACGCCAGCTGGTGCAGCAGACCGCCCTCGGCGCAGCTGCCATGGTGGAGCAAAATCCCGAACTGTCGCTGCAAACCCTGCGTGAGCAGGTCACCAGCAAGGGCGGCACAACCGCCGAAGCCATCAAGACATTCCAGCAGCAGGGGCTGATGCCGCTGACTGCCAACGCCATGCAGGCAGCCGTAGCTCGCGCCGCCGAAATGGAAACTCTTTTCTGACAGGAGCCCAGATGAACACCGCTTACTTTCTGATCAACACCGTTTTCGATCTCTACCTGATGGTGGTGCTGCTGCGCGTCTGGCTGCAGTGGGCGCGTGCCGACTTCTACAACCCCATGAGCCAGATGGTGGTCAAGCTGACCAACCCGCTGGTAGTGCCGCTGCGCCGGGTCATCCCGGGTCTGGGGGGGCTGGATCTCGCCTCCGTGGTGCTGGCACTGGCTGTCGCCTTCCTTAAGCTGGCCCTGCTCAAGAGCATGAACGTGCTGCTGGCCGACTGGCTCAGTCTCAGCCTGTTTGCCGCGCTGACCGTGCTGAAGAAAGCCGGTTCGATGATCTTCTGGGTACTGCTGATCCGCGCCATCCTGAGCTGGGTCAGCCAGGGCCGCAACCCCATCGAATATGTGATGTACCAGCTGACCGAGCCCTTCCTCTCTCCGATCCGCCGCGTGCTGCCGGCGCTGGGCGGGCTGGATCTCTCGGTGCTGGTTGCCTTTATCGGGCTGCAGGCCATCAACTATCTGCTGGGCGACCTGTTCGGCCAGCTGTGGTGGATGATTTGATGCCTGCCGTCCTGCTACAGGGGGATGAGCTGGTACTGCATCTGATGATCCAGCCCAAGGCGAGCCGGGATCAGATCGTCGGATTGCACGGAGAAGAGTTGAAAGTGGCCATCACGGCACCGCCCGTCGATGGCCAGGCCAACAGCCATTTGATCAAGTTTCTGGCCAAGCAGTTCAAGGTGGCCAAGGGGCAGGTCACCATAGTGCGGGGCGAGCTGGGGCGACACAAGACGGTCGCCATCGACAGCCCCAAACAGTTGCCGCCGGAAGTGAGCGCTCTGCTGGACAATCCGGCCTGAGCCAACATTGATACGAGAGGGATGACACCATGAAAACAGCCTGGATGAGCTGCCTGTTGGCACTGCTGATGACCCTGCCCCTGCGGGCTGAACAGATGAAGGAGCTGGGCCCCTGGCAGGTGCACTACAACGCCTTCAACTCCAGCTTCCTCACTCCCGAGGTGGCCAAAACCTACGGTCTGGAGCGCAGCCGCTACAACGGCATCATCAACATTGCGGTGCAGGACAAGCAGGGCAAGGCACAGTCTGTCTCCGTCACCGGCGAGGCCAAAAACCTCACCGGCACCATCCGCAACCTCAGCTTCCAGGAGGTCAAGGAGGGGGATGCCATCTACTATCTGGCAACCCTCCCCTACCGCAATGAAGATACCTACCAGTTCACCTTGAAGATCATGGGGGGTGGTCAGCAGCAGATCCTCACCTTCCAGCAAACCTTCTACGTTGACTGAATAGCGCAACAAAAAGCCCCGACTCAGGTCGGGGCTTTTTGATCGGGAAAAACAGCAAGGGCGCCATGATGGCACCCCTGTTTTATAAATTATCCAGGCCTGTTACAGGGCGAGGAAGATGCTCGCGAGGGAGGCGCTCATCAGGTTGGCCAGCACGCCGGAGAGGATGGCACGCATACCGTAACGGGCGATAAAGCCTTTGCGCTCCGGCACCATGGCACCCAGACCGCCGATCAGGATGGCCATGGAGGAGATATTGGCAAAGCCACACAGGGCGAAGGTCACAATGGCCTTGCTCGACTCGCTCAGGGTCTGATCCTGCACCAATGCGATGAAGGCGACGAACTCGTTGACCACGATCTTGGTACCGATCAGAGCACCGGCAGCCTGTGCCTGCTCCCAGGGCACACCGATCAACCAGGATACCGGGGCAAACAACCAACCCAGAATGATCTGGAAGCTCAGATCCAGACCCACCAGACCACCAGCCCAGCCGAGCAGGCCGTTAAGCATGGCGATCACACCGACGAAGGCCAGCAGGGTCGCACCGACTGCCACTGCGATATTGAGGCCGGCCATGGCACCATCGGCAGCCGCTTCAATCACGTTGGTGGCGCGGGGGATCTCGACATCCTGATGGTGATCCACCTCTTCAACACTCGGCGGAACCAGGATCTTGGCCATCGCCAGACCGGCCGGCGCGGACATGAAAGCGGCCGCAATCAGGTATTTCAGCTCAACCCCGATGCTGGCGTAGCCGACCAGAGTACCGCCCGCGACGGAGGCGAGACCACAGCTCATCACCGCGAAGAACTGGGAGTCGGACATCTTGGAGAGGTAGGGTTTGACCACCAGCGGCGCTTCCACCATGCCGACGAAGATGTTGGCGGTGGCGGAGAGGCTCTCGGCACGGCCGGTGCCCAGCAGCTTCTGCAGACCGCCGCCCAGCAGGGCGATGACCCGCGGCATCAGGCCTATGTGATAGAGGATGGCGATCACCGCAGAGAAGAAGATGATGACCGGCAGCACGTTGAAGGCAAAGATGAAGCCCAGCTTGAACTTGGCCAGATCGCCAAACAGGAAGGCGATCCCCTCCTGACCGTAGCCAATCACGCTGCTGACACTCTCGCTCACCCCGTTCAGCACGTGCTGACCAGCAGGCAGCCAGAGCACCAGCGCAGCAAACATGACCTGCAGGCAGAGGGCAAGGCCAACTGTTCGCAACGGGATACGACGACGATTATCAGAGCAGATCACGGCAAGCGCCAGGATACTCAGGATGCCGAGCAGGGCAATCATAGGGACTCCATCAGGTGGGGAAAAAGATGGGCGCGGATTCTGCGCCTCTCCCCCCGTCACTGCAAGTCCACTTGGTTACGGGCCTGTTAGAAAAAACGTTTGCACGATACCGGTTGCGCCAACTGGCTGATTTGGCTCGATTTTAGTATCAGAAGAAATCGAGTGTTTCCATTTAAAAACAATTATTCCTCACTGCCGGACAATCGACCACCGAGCCAGGGGGCCAGCCGCTGCTCCCAGTAGGGTTCCGGGCCAAAGCGGGCCTTGAGGAAATCGATAAAGAGACGGATCTTGGGATCCAGATGTTCGCGCCGGGCATAGACGGCATGTACCGCCATCTGCTGGTTCGGCCGCCACTCCGGCAGCAGCGGGATCAGCTTGCCGCTTTGCAACTCCTTGTCCAGCAAGTAGTTGGCGATATAGGCGATGCCAAGTCCGGCCAGCGCCGCATCGCGCACCGCCTCCGCCATGTCGACCCGATAGTTGCCAGCAACCTGCACCGTCTGGCGCTCCTTGCCCTGACGGAACGACCACTGGTGATAGCGCCGCTCCCGGCTCTGATAGGTGATGCAGTTGTGCTGGGCCAGATCTTTCGGATGGAGTGGCGTACCGTGGCTCAACAGGTAATCCGGCGAAGCCGCCAGCACGAAGCCGATATCGGCCAGCCGCTGCCCGACCAGCCCTTCCGGTTTGTCCTCATAGGTGGTCAGCCAGAGATCCAGCCCTTCGTCCACCAGATTGGTTTTGTGGTCGAACAGGGAGACCTCCAGCTCAAGCTCGGGATAACGATCCTGAAACGCCTTGAGATGGGGAATGACATGCAGACGGCCGAAAGATTGGCCCACCCCGAGATGGAGCACGCCACTCACCTTGCCACGCCGCTCGGCGATCATTGAGTTCGCCTCCTGCGCCACCGCAACCAGCGCATGGCAGTGGCGGGCATACTCCTGACCCAGTTCGGTCAGAGCGAAGCGACGGGTGGTGCGCTGTACCAGCTGGGCGCCAAGAGCGGTCTCCAGCAGTGCCAGCTGCTTGCTGATGTGAGATTTGGAGACGCCGAGACGGCGGGCGGCAGCAGAGATCCCCTGCTCGCGTACCAGCGCATCGAAGATCACCATTTGCGGAAGACGTTGCAGCACAGGATAACCGGGTTGAAAGAGCGGGAGCCCATTATTCCAGAGCACCTCGCCAAGGGGTAGGGTCAGAGCCCCAACGCTCGGGTGATCTGCAGCTTGAGGGGATCATCGGACGGATTCTGGTTGGCGCCGTAGCTTGCAATCAGCTTGCCATCGCGCCCCACCAGATACTTGTGGAAGTTCCAGTTCGGTTCATCGCCATCTGCGGCCGCCGCCAGCCCCTTGAAAAGCGGCACGGCACCAGAACCACGTACCGCCACCCGGTTGAACATGGGGAAGGTCACACCATAGTTGCGACGACACACCTCGGCGGTCTTGTTCTCGTTACCCGCCTCCTGCCAGAAGTCGTTGGAAGGGAAACCGAGAATAATCAGCCCCTTATCCTTGTAGCTCTGATAAAGCTTCTCCAGATCGCGAAACTGGCCGCTATAGCCGCAGTAGGAGGCGGTATTGACCACCAGCACCACCTTGCCCTCGGTCAGCTGACAGAGATTGTGGCGCTGGGTGCTGTTGAGCTCGCGCATCTCCACATTGAAATAGTCGGGACAGGCGGCAGATGCCATGCCGCTGCCAAGCAGCAACAACAGCGCGAACCATTTCATCGGCAACACTCCTTGTGGTTTTCTCTCTGATACGTCCCTTGCACCGGGGCGGTTCACTCTCAATGAAGAGGAATGCCGGTCAGCCAGCCGTGGCCCCAGAAGATGAGCAGCGCCGTGGCCGCCAGTCCGGCCCCGACACTGATGCCGGTACCGGTCCAGTTGGCCTCGGGGCGTGGATATTTCTGCCAGTCCCGCACCGAAATCCAGACGATGCTCACCAACGCCCACAGCCCGATACCGCCAAACAGCACCAGTGAACGCGCCTCGCTGTTGACCAGCAGGTGGGCAATGGCCCAGAGCAGGGTGCCGAGCAGCTGCGGATGAACCAGCCAGCGGCGCAAATGGTTGGGGCCCTGCCCCGAAAAAAAGAGAATGAGGGAGATGGGCATCATCCCCATCATGGCCAGCGGTCCCCAATCCGGCAGGAAATAGAGCGGAAATGGCCGGACGGTGCGCCAGCCGGCAATGATGCAGGCGATGGCAACGAAAACCAGCAGGGAGAAGAGCCCCTTGTAGCGATTTTCCCCGAGCCGCTCGCGCAGCCGTGCCCGATGCGCCGCTGCAAAACAGGGGTAGAGGTGGATCAGGGTAAACAGCGCGACGCCCAGAGTCAGCAGGATCATGGGTCTCTCCTTGTTCGTGTGGTTACCACTATGCCGGAAAGGGCGGAATGCGCCTATAGAAACCGCGCGCTCCCATGGCATCGATCATGGAGCTGGAGGATGTAACAAGAAAAAAGCCGATCACGGAGGATCGGCAAAGAAGTGCTAGGGCAGCCAGACATCTCGCGGGATGAGAGATGCCCCATACGGGAATCTTGGGTGGCCGATGGCGCCCATCGGCCGAACCGGATCAACCCTTGAGCTGATAGAGTGCCGCGACGTTGCGCGCAGTCAGCTGAATGTTGGTGCTGGCGGTCTCCAGTGCTTCCGGCAGAGACATGGCGCGGTTGACCACGGCGAACACCGCATCCAGCCCGTGCTCGTGCACCACACCGCAATCATCGGTCAGACAGCCGGAGATACCGATCACCGGCTTGCCGAACTGCTTGGCACAGCGTGCGACACCGATTGGCGTCTTGCCGTGGATGGTCTGGCTGTCGATACGACCTTCACCGGTAATGACCAGATCCGCATCGGCCACTTCATCGGCCAGTTTCAGGGCTTCGATCACGATCTGGATACCGGGCTTGAGCTCGGCACCAAGCAGACCGACCAGCGCGGCCCCCATACCACCGGCAGCGCCCGCCCCCGGAATATCCTTCACCTGCCTGCCAAGGGCCTGCTCGATGCAGTCGGCATAACGGGAAAGGTTGGCATCGAGCTGCTGCACCATCTCCGGGGTCGCCCCCTTCTGCGGGCCAAACACCGCGGAGGCGCCTTTCGGGCCGCACAGCGGGTTGTTCACATCGCACGCCACCTCGATAACCAGCTCGCCCAGACGCGGGTCCAGACCGCTCAGGTCGATGGTCGCGAGTTCGGCAAGACCGGCGCCACCCAGCTCGATGGCTGAGCCATCGGCTTTGAGCAACTTGCCGCCGAGCGCCTGGATCATACCGGCACCGCCGTCATTGGTGGCACTACCACCGATACCGAGGATGAGGTGCTTCACTCCCATCTCCAGCGCGGCCAGGATCAGCTCACCGGTCCCGAAGCTGGAGGTGAGCAGCGGATTGCGCTGCTCGGGAGCGACCAGATGGATACCGGAAGCGGCGGCCATCTCGATGACGGCACGCTGACCATCACCCAGCAGGCCGACAAAACCCTGCACCTTGTTGCCAAGGGGGGCGGTCACTTCGACCGGGAGGATGCGGCCGCCGGTGGCATCGACCAGCGACTGCACAGTGCCCTCGCCGCCATCGGCCATCGGCAATTTGACGTAGGTGGCGTTTGGCAACACCTGTTTGAAACCGGCCTCGATGGCATCAGCCACCGCCATGGCGCTCAGGCTCTCCTTGAATGAATCGGGGGCAATAACAATTTTCATATCAATTCCTTAGGCGAGGCCAAACACGCCAAACATCAGGGTAGAAACAGCTGCAATGGTCAGACCGACTGCGGTTTCGTAAGGGATGAGCTTGAGACGCTCACCCACGCCCATGTGGACGCTGCCGCCAGTAGCATGGAAGAAGGAGCCGTGGGGCATATGGTCAAACACGGTGGCACCGGCATGGATCATGGCGGCACCCGCCAGCGCGCTGACACCCAGTTCAAGCAGGGTGGAGCTGAATACGTTGGAAGCCACTACAGTACCGGCGGTAGTCGAGGCGGTTGCCAGCGACATCAGGGCACCGGAGATGGGGGCAAGCAGGTAAGAAGGCAGACCGGAGGCGGTCAGGCCGCTGATCAGCACATCTTTCAGGCCGGAGTTGGCAATGATGCCTGCCAGAGTACCGGTACCCAGCAGCATGATGGCCACCGGCGCCATGCGGGAGAGACCGGAAACCGCAAACTGGTTCACCTTGCTGAACTTGCCCATCATCAGGGCACCGACCAGACCACCGAGCGGCAGCGCAATCAGCGGATCCACCACGATACCGGCGACCGGGCGCAGGGCCAGCAGCAGGATGGCAACCAGCGGCGCACTGATGGCGGCGGCAAAGCCCGGCAGTTTGGTGCCCTCGAAGCTCACCACCTCGTCAGCGGCAACCTTGCTGCCCTTGTTGTTCAGACGCTTGGCCAGCCAGTAAGCCATCACCAGACCAAACAGGCCCGGGATGATGCCGGCCGCCATGACCGAGGTCAGAGGCAGGTGGAAGGCATCCGCAGCCGCGATGGCGTTGGGGTTGGGTGACATGACGTTGCCCGCCTTGCCGCCACCGATCATCGCCAGCAGGATGGCCGCCTTGGAGAGGTCGGCACGGCGAGCAATGGCCAGCGCAATGGGCGCCACCGTGATGACTGCCACGTCCACGAATACGCCGACCGCAGTCAGGATCATGGTCGCCAGCGCCAACGCCAGCAGGGCGCGGGTCTCACCCAGTTTCTTGACGATGGTCTCGGCGATGGTGGTGGCCGCACCCGATTCGATCAGCACGCCGGCCAGTACGCCGGCCGCCAGGATCCGCATCACCGCAGTGGTGATCCCCTGGGCGCCGCCGATCATCAGGGCGACGGTCTGGCTGAGATCGGCGCCGCCGATCAGGCCGCCAGCGAGCGCGCCGACGATCATGCCGTAAGCGGGCGGTACCTTCTTCAGAATCAGGAAGATGGCGATGGAGAGCGCCGCGATGGCGCCAAGGGCAGTAACCGGGATCATGACGGACACCTTCAATGGGAGTGAATGGCCGCCATTATGGAGATCTGCAATCAGAATGCTTTGGCAAAATGGCCAAATATTGCATCCTCTAACAGGGTTTATTTGTCTATTTGAACAATCACAAATCGAGATTAAGGCCGAGATAGAGCAAAAATTTGTCGTCTAACTTGTTGAAATTCAATCCGGTTATCTGCTCGATCCGGCTTAGCCGGTAACGCAGGGTATTGGGGTGAATGAACAAGGCTTCGGCACAGCGATGCAGATCACAATCCTGCAAGAAATATTGGCGCAGGGTCTTCTGCAGCGTCCCCTTGCCATCTTCCCGGGCCAGTTTCTGCAGCGGTGTACGCAGCTGATCCGCCTGCCAGGAGTCCGCCAGACTGCCGAGCAGCACCGGCAAGCGGTAATCCTCGAAGAAGTAGACCTGCTTGCGCGGCGCTTGGCGCATGCCACGGCGCAATGTATCGCGCGCCGTCTGGTAGGAGCGTGCCAGCCCGTCGATCCCGGCGAAATAATCCCCCACCCCGATCCGCACCTTGAAGTGGGGGATGCGCGCCAGCAGCTGCTTGATGCGGCTGCGCTCCTGCGCCGATTGCCAGAGGCCGTCGCTGAGCTGGGCCGGTTTTAGCACCACTATCTCGTCGAGACCATTGATGGCCACCAGATTGTCCCGCTCCGGGTTCTCCAGCAGATGTACCAGCTCTCGCAGCCGGGCCGGATCGCTCTCCTCCAGTGCCAGCACCGCCACCACTCGCGGCTGGCCGAGATCGAGCCCGAGGAAACGGGCCGCCTGCTGCAGCTGATCGACCCGCCCCTCGCCGCGGATCAGCTGCAGCACCAACTCCTCCTTGTGGCGCTTGTCCCACTGCAGCTGTTCGGTGAGCGCCGCCTGCTCCAGGATCAGCTCGGCAGTCATTCGCACCAGCTCGGCGTAAGCTCGAACGATGTCCGGATCGCCGGAGATACCGATGACCCCCAGCAACTCCCCCTGATAGGCGATGGGCAGGTTGATGCCGGGACGCACCCCCTTGAGCTCGCGGGCGGTCGCTTCGCTGATCTCCACCACCCGGTTCTCGGTCAGTGCCAGCACGGCCCCCTCGTGACGCTGATGGAGCCGCTCCGGATTGCCGGAGGCAATGATGAGACCGTGTTCATCCATCACGTTGACCGAGAACGAGAGGATCTTCATCGCTCGGCTTACAATCTGGCGCGCCAGGGTATCGTTTAGCTGCATAACATCTCCAAAGAAGGGACTCGGCAACCCGCAGGAAAGCGCCGGCTACGGGGCAAAGATGCCACATCATCAAGACAAGCGAGAGGGGGATCGCTAGAATAGGCCACTTTACCCGATGTGAGCCCGCCATGGAGCAGGATTTGGTGCTGCCGCCACGGCTTCGTGCAGGCCCATCCCCCCGATTTGGAGTGCGCTATGGATTATGAATTTCGCCGCGACCCGTTCGGTGGTTATCGCGCCCGCTTCTCCATGGGCCATGAAGCCATCGGCCAGTGGCTAATCGACGAAGTGGGCAAAGATGAGGAGAAGATCGACGAGCTCTTCACCATCATCGACCAGCTATCCAGTCGGAGTCGCACCGAATATCGGCTCACAGGCGGGGATTACTCCCTGCTGCTGACCCACGAAGAGGCGGAGGTGAAGGCCAACGTCCTCAATATCGAACTGGGTGAGGATCTCGACGATCTCGCCTACTACGATGATGAACAGCTGGCCATGTGCGGGCTGGAAGACTTTGCCCAGGTGCTCACCTCCTGGCGTGCCTTTATCCGCAACGAGGATATGGGCTGATTGACCCCGTTTCGCTTATTCTGGTCGGCCACTGCGGTCGACCATCCAAACCAACAGGATTGACTATGTCTATTTACGATTTTGATGACGAGCTGCCGGAAGACGAGCAGGATCAACCGAAGAAACCCGCCCAACCCAAGAAGAAGGGCAAGCAGGTGCTGAACACTCAGGTCAACCTGAGCCCTCGCGATGCCAGCCGTCTGAACGGCATGCACGTGGAAGCGATCACCACCCTGGATGATGTCAGCCTGCCGAAGAACGTCATCTTCAAGGCTGGCCTGATCGCGTTGGGTGAGCTGGATGCCAACCAGCGCGCCGACATCATCGCCCGCGTCATCGCCGAATCAGGCCGCTAATCGCACCCCTGAATGAACAAAGCCGGAGCCACTGCTCCGGCTTTGTTGTTTCTGACACCCTTACTTGCAGCGAGGCGAGCGGGGCATACTTCTTGGCACCAGCTTGTCGTAATGACCGCTGGCCCGACTCGCCGCCAGAGCCTCGTTGAACCGCTCGATCAGCTCCCGGCCACCGGGCGCCTTGCGCGAGACCATCAGATAGAAGCTGTCGGTCTGGCGAAAATAGGGGAGTGGCTGCAGATAGTTGGGATCGCCGAAGATCTGCATGCTGGCATCGGCAGTAACCGTATCGTTCATCGGCATCAGCTCCACCCGCTTGAGCGCCACCATCTGCAGGCACTGCGCCAGAGAGGCAGGACGGATCAGCTGCAGCGAAAAGCGGGCGATCACTTCGTCAGCATGACTGGTGCTCCAGCCCGCCGGAATGCAGACCCGCAGCCCCTGCCACTTGCCGTCCAGCACCGCATCGCTGCCCTGATAGGTGAACCAGGAGAGGTGATCGATATGGAGCGGGGCGCTGTAGTAGAAGAGCTTGGCCCGTTCGCTCGTCCAGGCGTAGGGGTAGGTGGCCGTCATCAGGCCATTGCGGGTCAGTTCATAACCCCGGTTCCAGGGCAGATAATCTACCTTCACCTCGTCATAACCGGCCTGGCGCAGCAGCGTTGTCACCAGCCGGGTGCTCTCACCGCCATCCGCCAGCTCCTTGCCGCTATAGGGAGCAAACTCCCCGGTCGCCAGCAGCACGGGGGCTGCCTGCAACCAGGTGCACCAACAACAGAACAACCACAGATAGTGCTTCATCACCAACTCCCCCTTCACCCTGTGATGAGTATAGAGAAGGGGCCCGACCACCTGCTGCGCGGTTGTTCTCGCGGCGGCCCCTTGTTAAGGTGGCCGTTTGCCTCGACCAAGGAGATCCAATGTTACCCCTGCCCGATTCGCTTATCTGGGGCGCGCTGGCGCTGGCCGTGCTGTTTGCCCTGCTGCGCCAGCGCCTTCCCGCGTTTGGCCTGCTGGGCCTCTCTCTGCTGCTGGCCCTCTGGCTTGGCCGCATCACGCCGCCTGCGCTGGTCATCACGCTGGCGGGATTGCTGCTAGCGTGGCGCACGCCCACCCTGCCCCCCCGCTGGGCGACCACGGCCAGAGTTGCACTGATTGTCTGGTCGCTTGCGCTGACCCTGCACTTCATACCGGGCTTCAGCAATCTCAAGGTGCTGGACAAGGTGCTCGTCGGCCCCGGCAGCGTGCCGTTCAACATGTACCTCAATCTGGACAAGCCGCTGCTGATCTTCGCACTGCTGCTCGCCTTCCCAACCCTGCTCGGCAAAGGAGGGAGCATTCGCTGGCGTCCTCTGGCTCTGCTGATCCTGCCGCTGGCGGCGCTGTTCGGCATTGCCTGGCAACTGGGAGCACTGCGCCCCGAGGTGGGACTGCCCCACTGGTGGTGGCTGTTTGCCCTCAACAATCTGCTGTTCACCTGTGTGGCGGAAGAGGCGCTGTTTCGCGGCGCGATCCAGCAGGAGCTGGCAAGCCGCAGCAAACCCTGGTTTGCCATTGTGGCCAGCGCCCTGCTGTTTGGCGCCATCCACCTGCCGGGCGGCCCCCTGCTGGCGCTCTTCGCTACCCTTGCGGGCTGCTGTTATGGTCTGGCCTTCCAGCTAAGCGGCCGCCTCAGCATCGCCATCGCAGTGCACTTCGCCTTCAACTTCGCCCATCTGGCGCTCTTCACCTATCCGCTGGCCCACCACTAACGCCTGCAGGCGCCCGACACGGGCGCCTTCTCTCGAAACGCCCTCTCTTCAAGCGTGCTGCCTTGCTCGCTTTACACCTCCACAAAGCTCCAAACAAAACCAATTCATTTACTTGTAACCAAAATGTAAACAAACTGACCTCTGCATTCGCCATAACAGTCACTTTCCATTGCCCTGCCACCAAAAGGATCCTGTGATGCAGAAAACCCTCAGTTATGCCGCCCTGCTGCTGGTCAGCCAGTTCCCGCAACTGGCACTGGCCGATACCGATGTCTATCTCACCAACAACAGCCCTGAACCGCTCCAGATCGACATCCGCCAAAGCGGTACCGGCCAGCTGCAACCCGGCAGTCAGTGGCTTCAGCACCGCACCGAGCTGGGCCCATGGGAGAGTGCCATGGTGCTCAGCTTCAATCGCTATGAGGGGGTCAAGGCGGGCAAGAGCTATCTGTTCGAAACCCGCGTGACTACAGCGAGTGGCGACGTCTATCGGCTCAACCAGCTGATGGAGGGAACCTGGTGGAACACCACCTTGCAGCACGGTGGCGAGAC
The DNA here is from genome assembly GCF_038739615.1 of Aeromonas sp. SER. NCBI lineage: Bacteria > Pseudomonadati > Pseudomonadota > Gammaproteobacteria > Aeromonadales > Aeromonadaceae > Aeromonas > Aeromonas sp. SER. The sequence continues at coordinate 146,018 of NZ_JBCGFC010000008.1, forward strand.
GCCGACCAGCGCATCCGGCTGGCAAAACGACAGGGAGATCCATCGCGTGGCGGGGCCACAAGAGCTGGCCTTTGCCGCCAAATTCACCGGCCGCTACGACGATCTGCACTATATGATCACGCCCCCCCAAAAACGGGAACAGCCGGAACCGGCAGAAAACAGGCTCAAGGTGGCCAGCTACAACATCTGGGCGCTGCCGGTGATCGCCTCCAGCATCGGTGAGCGGCTGGCACTGCTGCCAGAGCATCTCAAGGGCTATGACGCCCTGCTGCTGCAAGAGGTGTTCGATGGCCGCCGCGAGGGCTTTTTGCAGGCACTGGCGAAAGAGTATCCCTACCAGACCAAGGTGCTCGACAAGCCCGGGGTCAACGTCCACGACGGCGGCGTGGTGATCGTCAGCCGCTATCCCATAGTGCGGGAGGCACAACTGGTCTATCCCCAATGCACCGGCACCGACTGCTTCGCCGACAAGGGGGTGATGTACGCCGAGGTGATCAAGGGGGGCAAGGCGTGGCACCTGTTCGCTACCCACACCGCCAGCTTCGACACTGACGAGGCGCGCAAGCTGCGCCAGATCCAGTTCGGCCAGATCCGCGCTCTGGCTGCCAGCCTGAAGATCCCGACCACGGATACCGTCATCTATGGCGGTGACTTCAACGTCAACAAACGCAAGTTTGCCGACGACTACGCCGGCATGCTGGCCAACCTCAATGCCGATGAGCCGACCTACGGCGGCTATACCGAAGCGACCTTCGATCCCAGGATCAACCCCTATGCCGGTGGGCCGCTCTCGGGCGGAGCCAACGTCGAGTATCTGGACTATCTGGTGGTGAGCCGTGAGTACGGCGCCGTACGCCACAACCTCAACACGGTCTGGATCCCGCGCAGCAGCGATGGCAGCCTCTGGCCCGCCAGCAACCTCTCCGATCACTTCCCGGTCAAGGGAGAGATAAGCCGATGAAACGTTACCACGGCTTGCTGGCGTTGACTGTACCGGCACTGTTGCTGTTCAACCTGTTCGGCGAACAAACAACACCAGAGCAGCGGGCTCCGGCCAGCCAGCCGACCCGACCAGCCAAAGTGGCTGCTCAGGTGCCGCTTTCTACGGTCGTCAGCTCGCAGGCCACCACAGCATCGTCTGCTCGCAGCGAACCACTGCCCGCCAGCTGGCGGGCTATGCCGGATGAGCTGAGCCAGCAGCTCGCCAGCGAGGTAAGCGACAGCGATCTGCCGCTGGCCGAGCGGCTTACCAATCAGGAAGGGGCAGAGGCCCGCTGGCTTGGCGAGGGAGAGAGCCTGTATCGGCTGCAGGGGCGCTATGCGCTGGCGCTGGAGGAGCTGGCGCAAGAGAGCGAGCAGTTACCGCTGGCCGAGCGACTGGACGCTCTCAGCCGCTTGCAGGATCAGTGGGCGGCAGATCACCCGGATCTGGCGGGCGAGCTGTTCAACCCGGATGCCCGTTTGCAGCAGGCTCGCCAGCTGTGGGGGGATGAGGAGGTGGCGACGCTGGCTCGCCACTTCCTGCCAGCAGAGCGAGCAGAGGCGACCGTGCAGTTTGCCGCCAACCGCCAGCAACAGCTGGATCAGCGCAGCCGCTATCAGCAGCAGCTCGCAGCGTTGGAACAGCAGCTGGCCGCCGCGCAGGGGGCAATGGCGCCTACCGCGTGGCAGCAGTACCGCGAAGAGCAGCTAAGCCGGTTCAGGCGCGATTTTTTCGCCAACGAACAGAGAGTTAGCGCCGTCCCTTGAACTGCTTGACGCTACGTTTGGCCTGAGTGCGACGATTGGCCTGCTTGTCGCGGGGTGGGCGCTTGCCCGCCCCGCTGGCTGGCTGGTCGGTGACCGGGAAGCCGGCCAGCTCACTTACCGGCAACTCACGTCCGGTAAGGGTGCGGATCGCAGTCAGCATATCGGCTTCACCATGACAGGTGAGCGAGATGGCGAGCCCGCAGCGCCCGGCCCGGGCGGTACGACCGATGCGGTGCACATAGATGGGGGCGCTGGCGGGCAGATCCAGATTGATCACCACCGGCAGAGCCTCCACATGGATGCCGCGCGCCATCAGATCGGTGGCCACCAGCACCCGAACCTTGCCCGCCTTGAAATCGGCGAGAGCCTGCTCGCGCACCGCCTGCTCCTTCTCGCCATGGAGTGCCGCCACCGCGATACCCGTCTTGGCCAGCTTTCTGGCGACGCCGTCGGCATCATCCCGCGCACTGATAAAGACCAGTACCTGCGGCCACGCCTGCTCCTTGAGCAGACTGACGAGCGCTGGCACCTTGCTGCTCTTGTTGACCAGATAGAGCCGCTCTTCGATATCGTCGGCCACGCTGTTGCGGGGATCCGCCTCCACCCGCTCCGGCTCCTTCAGCAGGCTGGCCGCCAACTCCTCAAGCTCGCCCGGCAGGGTGGCAGAGAAGAGCAGGGTCTGACGCCCGACCGGCATGCCGTTCATCAGCCACTGGATATCGGGCCAGAAGCCCATCTCCAGCAGGCGATCAACCTCATCCAGTACCAGAATGCGCAACCCGGCCAGATTCAGCAGTTGCTGACCCAGCAGATCCCGCAATCGCCCCGGCGTCGCCACCAGCAGTTGTGGCCCCTGCGCCAGCTCGGCCTGTTGCAGCTCCTGCGCCACCCCGCCACACAGGGTCACCAGCCGCACGCCCAGCTCATCGGCAAAGCCTTGCAGCGCACCGCTCACCTGTGCGGCCAGCTCGCGGGTCGGCACCAGCACCACCCCCTGCACCTCGGATATGGTGGGATCCAGCCGCTGCAGCAGCGGCAGACCGAACGCCAGCGTCTTGCCACTGCCGGTTCGAGCCAGCGCCAGCAGATCCCGTCCCGCCAGCACGGCAGGGATGGCCAGTTGCTGCACCCGGGTCGGGTGCTTGAGGTCGGTTGGCAGGGCTGCCAGCAGAGCGGGGGCGAGGGCGAGTTCGTTAAAGGTCATGGCGTTACGCAGATATCGGCTGAATGAAGAGGTGGAGGCGAAGTCTAGTGAGCGGGGAGAGAGAAGTAAAACCCAATCCGTTATGGCACGGCAGGGATAGGGGGATGGCTACACTTGTCCTGACCCTATGCAAAGAGTGAGAAGCCATGATCAGACACATCCCCCTCCTGCTGTTGGCTGCCGCCCTGACCGGCAGCCTTACCCTCGGCCTCTCCCGCAGCACGGCGAGTGACACTGCCACCACTCAGGCCAAACCGGTTCGCATCATCAATGCCCACCTTGGCGAGCTACCGGGGCTGATCAATGCCGACAAGACGGGCCCTTTCGTCGATCTGGTGCACGCCATCGACGATCTCAACCCCGATGTGACCATCAAGATCACTATCTATCCCCTCGCGCGGGCCATGGTCGGGGTAATCGCCGGCAAAGCCGATCTCGGACTGCCCGCCATCCGCAATCTCAAGGATGTCGACATGCTGCCCTACCGCTTCAGCACCCGCAGCTTTGGCAAGGTGACCCATGTGATTTACAGCAATACCGCCAATCCGGTCACCACTGACATGGCTTATGGCATAGTTCCCACCAAACGGGATCTGCTGATCGAAGCCGTGCCCGACTATATGCCCTTCCCGGTACAACGTTCGATGAGTATCGAGCAGTCACTGCGCAAGCTCTCTCGGGGTCGCATCGACGCCTTTGTCTGGGCTCAGGAAGAGGCGGATCTCATGCTGAAAAATCTGAAACTGACCAATATTCACCGTGAGTTCTTTGGTGATTTCGAGGATGTTTTCATCATCCAGAAAGGGGGAAACGGGGATGAAATGGACGAATTTTTAAGTCGCGCCATCGAGCAACTCGCCGCCTCCGGCAAACTGGCCGAGATTTACGAGAAAATCCACCGACCCTATGTGGATTGGCAACCATCCCCGCTCGCCAGGGCTGAATCGGTAACCACCAAGCCCTGAACAGGTTCTCTCCCCATAAAAAAATCCCGCCAAGGCGGGATTTTTTACGCTCTGCCTCTTACAGCACGGCCAGCGCGGCGGCGTAATTCGGCTCGTCGGCCACTTCGGCCACCAGCTCGCTGTGCAGCACCTTGTTCTCTTCATCCAGCACCACGATGGCACGGGCAGCCAGACCTACCAGCGGACCGGAGGAGAAGGCCACGCCGTAATCCTGCAGGAAGGCGGCACCACGCAGGGTGGAGAGGGTTACCACCTTGTCCAGCCCTTCGGCGCCGCAGAAGCGGGACTGGGCGAACGGCAGATCGGCGGAGATGCAGAGCACGACTGTGTTGTTCAGAGCGCTGGCCTGCTCGTTGAACTTGCGCACCGAGGTGGCGCAGGTCGGGGTATCGACGCTCGGGAAGATGTTCAGGATCTTGCGCTGACCGGCGAAGCTCGCCAGGGTCAGGTCGGAAAGATCCTTGGCCACCAGAGCGAAAGGCTTGGCCTGCTCACCGGCAAGCGGGAAGTGGCCAGCGACGGAAACCGGGTTGCCTTGCAAAGTGACTGAGTTGCTCATGTGTCATGTCCTTTATTGGTGTTGTAAAAATCAGGCCTCCCAGTATAGGCGTGCCCGGGGTACACAAACACCCGCCAACCACAGGGATATAACGGGAAAAATGGCGGCTCCCCGGCCGAACCATCAACGCGATAAAAAGGGGATTGACCTTGGATATAACACCAAGGTTTACACTCGATTCAGTTATTCAGGATCCCGCAGGGGCGGGTTCCAGCCAAGAGGAACACACCATGAGCAAATCCTGCTGCTCCACCCAGCATGCTGCGGCCCCCATCAAGGCTGTCAGCAAGGCCAGCTCCACCGAGCACCAGCATAACAGTCACTGCTGTGACAATGCCGCGCCGGTCAGCTGCTGTGGCGGCGCCACCTCTCATGATCATCAGGATCTCGAGAAATGCGACTCACCGGGAGATGAAGAGCCCCCCCTAGGCGGCGCGCACTCCCGGAGCTGCTGCACAGCGAATTCATCCCATGACCATGACCATGACCATCATGATCATGACCACGATGCGCAGGCTCCTGTCGAGCCGCTGACCGCACCGGCGCAAGGCAACAGTCGCCACAGCTGGCAGGTGTTGGGGATGGATTGCCCCAGCTGCGCTCGCAAGATCGAGACAGCCGTCAGCCGCGTCAACGGTGTCCAGCAGGCACGCGTGCTGTTTGCCACCGAGAAGCTGGTGGTGGATCTGGCCCCCGGCCTCTCCCCCGATCCCGTCACCGCCGCCGTGCTGGCCGCCGGCTTCCAGCTCAAGGGCGAGAGCAGCGGCAAACAGGAGCCCGGCCGCGAGCGCGGCCCGCTGCAGACCCAGCTCGCCAAATATTGGCAGCCGCTGTCGCTGGCCGGCCTGATGCTGGTGGCGGCCCTGCTGCCGAGTGAAATCGGCCAACCGCTCTTTACCCTGGCCACCCTCTGGGGCCTGTGGCCCATCTCCCGCAAGGCGTGGGCGCTGACCAAGAGCGGCTCCCCCTTTGCCATCGAGACCCTGATGACGGTCGCCGCCGTGGGGGCCCTGTTCCTCGGCGAAACCGCCGAAGCGGCCATGGTGCTGCTGCTGTTCATGCTGGGTGAGCATCTGGAAGCCTACGCCGCTGGTCGCGCCCGGGCCGGGGTCACCGCCCTGATGGCGCTGGTGCCTGACAAGGCGTTGCGGATCCGTACCACTGCCGAGGGCGAGGTGCGCGAAGAGGTCGGCGCCGATGAGCTGCGTCCCGGCGACATTATCGAAATCGCCCCGGGCGCCCGTCTCCCGGCCGATGCCCGCCTGCTCGACCCCCTCGGTGCGTTTGACGAAAGTGCCCTGACCGGTGAATCCATCCCGGTGGAACGCCGCCAGGGTGACAAGGTGCCGGCCGGCAGTCTGGCTGCCGATCGGGTACTGCGTCTTGAGGTGGTATCGGAACCGGGCAACAACGCCATCGACCGCATCCTGCACCTCATCGAGGAGGCCGAGAGCCAGCGCGCCCCTATCGAGCGCTTTATCGACCGCTTCAGCCGCTGGTATACCCCGGCCATGATGCTGGTTGCCCTGCTGGTGGTGCTGGTGCCGCCTCTTGCCTTTGGCCAGAGCTGGGATGAGTGGGTTTATCGTGGGCTGGCGTTGCTGCTGATCGGTTGCCCCTGTGCGTTGGTCATCTCCACCCCGGCAGCGGTTACCTCCGCACTGGCGGCGGCAACCCGGCAGGGGGCCCTGATCAAGGGTGGTGCCGCACTGGAGCGATTGGCCCATATCGATACCGTGGCGTTTGACAAGACCGGCACCCTGACCCTGGGCAAGCCGCAGCTGACCGAGCTGGTGAGCCTCAATGGTCAGAGCAATGGCGAACTGCTGGCGCTGGCTGCCGCCATCGAGCAGGGCTCCCACCACCCGCTGGCCCGTGCCGTGGTGGCCGCTGCCAACGAGCAGGGGCTGGCACAGGTAGAAGCCCGCGATCTGCGTGCCCTGCCGGGCATGGGTGTTGAAGGGCGCATCAACGGCGAGCTGTGGCAACTGCTGGCACCGAGCCGAATAGCTACGCTGAGCAAAGATCAACAGGCCCAGATTGCCATGCTGGAGAAGCAGGGCAAGACGGTGGTCGTGCTCTGCCAGAGCAGCAGCGAACAGGCTCTGCCGGTGGCCCTGCTGGCGCTGCGGGATCAGATCCGGCCGGAAGCGGCAGAGGCGCTGCAAGAGCTCAACCGACTCGGCCTGCAGAGCATCATGCTGACCGGGGACAATCCCCGCGCCGCCGAGGCCATCGCCGGTGAACTCGGGATGGGCTGGCGCGCCGGCCTGTTGCCGGAGGGAAAGGTCGATGAAATTGCCAAGCTCGCCAGCTCGCAGAAAGTCGCGATGATCGGTGATGGCATCAACGATGCCCCGGCCATGAAGCGGGCCAGCATCGGCATCGCCATGGGTGGCGGCACCGATGTGGCACTGGAGACCGCCGATGCGGCGCTGACTCACAACCAGCTCGGCGGTATCGCCGCGATGATCCGCCTCTCCCGCTCGGCGCTAGCCAATATTCACCAGAATATCGCGCTGGCACTGGGACTGAAGGCTATCTTCCTGGTCACCAGTCTGCTCGGCATCACCGGCCTGTGGATTGCGGTGCTGGCCGATACCGGCGCCACCGCACTGGTCACCGCCAACGCCCTGCGCCTGCTGCGCAAGCGTTAAGCCAGCCGATAGCATCCCAGCCAAAAGCCGTCCCCCCACCGGGACGGCTTTTCTTTTTTCCTCCCATTTCTCTCACAGCTCCCCGTAAAAGAAAAAGCGCGCCTGCCGGTCGGCAGTCGCGCTTTGCTTACTCTCTCGGATTATCCCACCCTTGGCGAGGTGGAATTCAACCCGGGGACGCCGAGCCATCCCCCGGGCTCAATGGGTTTGCCTAGGGTGTTGCATCCGCCACGCTGACGCTCAGAGTCGGCTTATCCTTGTCCATGGCGGTAAAGACAAACTTGTAGTTACCCGCCTTGCTCAGGGTCATACCGACGTCACTCCCTCCTTTGCACAGGGTAAGAGGGGCTGAAACGGTCAGCACATCGCTCGGCGCACACTTGCCGTAGTTGGCGATGTTCCAGCTGGCATCGGCGATCTTCAGGGTGGTCTGACCCAATTGGCCATCGGTGACCGGCATGGTCAACCCGTATATGTAGTTGCCATCAAAGCTCATCTGGTTGACCGCATCCCACTGACCCAGGAAACCACGCACAAAAATGCCCGTGTTGCCAAACGGTGGCAGGGTGCTCAGGTCGGTTTTCTTGCCAAGCGGCAGACCCGCCCCCTGCGCACCGGACTGCGGCTTGACGAACACAGCGGCCGACCAGGCCCCCAGCGTCAGGGTGCCGCCACTGACAGCGGCATCGCGGGCGATACTGTTGCCAGCGTGGTGAGCGGAGCTCAGTTGCAGACCGCTCAGGTCGATCGGCTGATCGTTGCCATCACGGAAATCGCCGATGCTCTGGCTCTGGTTGGTGGCGTTGATCATCACCACCAGACCGTCGATGGCCGGATCCAGATCCGCTCCCGCATTGACGCCGTCATCCACCGTCATCACGATGAGGCCGGGCACCTGAGCCGGGCCGGTATTGCGGAAATCGACCCGCTTGATCACCTCGGCCCCGCTTCCGAGACGCAGCAGACGCGATGATTTGCGCAGCTCCGCCAGCTCCTGATAGAAGCCAACCATGGTCTCCATGTCGGTGCCATTTGGCTTGCCGTTGAGCGTCAGCACCTGCTCGATCAGCGGATAGTTGTCGCCATCCTTATCCTTGCGCGGCAACCCTTTGTCGAAGTTGTTGTCGGCCAGGGTGTAGTCGACCTTGTTGTACCAGTCGCCCGAGTCGTAGCTGTCCCGCTCCATGGATTTGGATCGCAGCAGCTCGACACCGGCGTGGGTGAAGGGGATACCCTGCCCCAGCATGGCAGTGGCGAGAGATACCCCCTGCATCCGCACCAGATCGGCGCTGGCAGGCGCCTTGTAGATCAGGTTGTCGAACAGGGTCTGGTTGTCGTGCTTGTCGACATAGTTCTGCACCTCCCCCGGATCCTTGGCATAACCGGCGCTCTGGCCGTTGTAGTCAATCTCGGAGCCCTTCTTCGGCACCCCGTCCTTGTCGGTCAGGACGAAATCCCTGAGGTTGCCCGCCATGCCAAGACGCACCAGATCCGCCAGATGGAGTGCCTGATCCCTGGTCACCTTGCTCGCTTCATTGGGGTAGACAAAGGCACCGTTGCCAAAGCCCTGAGTCTCGCGAATGGTGTCGCCACCGTCGAACGGACTGCCACCGCGTACCGCATCACGCAAGCGGTCGGAGAAGGAGCCGATGCCGGTGCCGCCCAGATGCTTCTGGGTCGCCTGCACGAAACGCTTGTCATCCTGCACTTCGCCGAAGTTCCACCCCTCGCCGTAGAAGTACATATCGGGGTTGACCTTCTTCACCGCGGCCAGCGCCTGCACCATCTGATCTTTCGGGTGGTGGCCCATCAGGTCGAAGCGGAAGGCATCGATCTTGTAGTCACGCGCCCAGGTGACCAGCGAGTCATCCATCAGCTTGGCGAACATGGCGTGCTCCGGCGCCGTGTTGGAACAGCAGGTTGAGTTCTCCACCGAACCGGTCTCCGGATTGAGGCGCTGATAGTACCAGGGCACTATCTTGTCGAGCACCGACTTGGGACCCAGCCCGGATTCGTTGGTGTGGTTGTAGACCACGTCCATCACCACGTTCATGCCGATGTTCTGCTTGATGGCCTTGACCATCTCGCGGAACTCAAGGATGCGCTGGGTACCCTCGGCATTGGTGGCGTAGGAGCCTTCCGGCGTAGTGTAGTGGTAAGGATCATAACCCCAGTTGAAGGAGTCGACGCCGCGCAGATAGCCGGAGAGCTCTTGCACCTGCGGGTTATCCTTGCTGTCGCCCGACTTGAGCGTATCCAGCACCTGGCCGACGGTCTGTCCGCCACCACAGTAAGTGCCAAACTTGGATATTTTCACATCCGGATTGACCTGACAGAGCTTGCTGAAGTCATCGCCGAGATTGGCCACCTTGGCCGGATCCTCGTTGACGGTAGCTATATCGAACACCGGCAGCAGGTGCAGGTGGCTGACGCCGCTCTTGGCCAGCGCCTGCAGGTGCTTGACCGGCGCCGTGTCGGTATCGGCCAAGCCGAGGAACTTGCCGCGATGCTCCACCGGGGTGGAATCATCGTTGCCGGTCAGATCGCGGACATGGGCTTCATAGATGGTGATGTCAGCGGGGTTCTGCTGGCTGTGGGGCGCCTTCAGGCTATCCCACCCTTCCGGCTTGAGGGCCGGATCATCGAGATCCACCACCTGACTGAACTCGGAGTTCATCGCCAGACTCAGGGAGTAGGGGTCGGTCACCTCATAGTGCTCGACCTTGCGGCTCAGCGGGTGGTAAACCTCCATGTCGTAGCGGTAGAACTGGCCGATCAGCTCGCTGCCCCCTTCGTAACTCCAGCTGCCGCTGGCGCTGTCAAAGGTCATCGCCACCTTGCGACGTTTCTTGTGATTGGCATTGTAGAGAGCCAGCTTGACCGACTTGGCAGTCGGCGCCCAGAGGCGGAAGGTCACCCGATTGCCATCTACCACGGCACCATAGCTGAGCTTGGTTGCCTCGGTCGCATAGAGGGCATCAAGGGCGCCGGCGCTCTGTACCAGAGTTGCCCCCTGCAAAATGCCGTCAGCATCGGTACCGATAGCCACCAGCTCCCCCTTGAGCAGCGGCTTGAGATCCTTGCCAGCTGGCAGGGCAAAGGCAGCAGCCTCCTTGAGGTGCGGATATTTGGCCTGCTGCTCGGCGCTCAGAGTGGTAGGAGTCAGTTTGATATAGGGGAAATCAAATACCCCCTTGTTATTCGCTGTGATCTGCCCTGATGCTGCGTAGTAGAGGCGAACATGGGGCTTGTCCTTGCCCCCTTGCCAAATCATGGTGTTGCCATCGATCAGATGAGCGCTGGCCCCCGCCACGCCAAACGCGGCGGTGAAGGCGTCGGCGCGGCTGCCAAACACCTCCTTCTTGCCCGCCACAATAGCCACGGTGCGATCCGGATGATCCTTGAAGATCACCTTCATATCGCTGCCGGTCAGGTTGGCCAGATCGCCGTTGCGAGCGATAAAGTTGATGCAACCTTCCAGCTTGCTGAGCGGCACCACCCAGGCCGGGCCAAAGCTGTCAGCCGCAGCGGGACTTTTGCTCTTGTCATCCCAACCGCTGTTCAGGCCGCTCGCCTCGGTGGCAGAGCAGGCCTCATTGTTCCAGAGATGGAGGCTGTAGCTGGCAAAGGGCCCTTCGGCACTTCTGGCTGCCACGGTCTGGGTATCGACCAGAGCGATCACAGCCTGATTGTTACCGGCCATCAGCAGCTCTTTGGGAGGATCTATCTTGGGCAGGCGAGCGACAGGCTCGGCCGGGGGCTTGGGATTGGAGGGTGATGTATTGTCATGACAGCCAGACAAAAGCGCGAGCAGTGAGGCTGTTGCCAGCGCCACTTTGGTCTTTTTCATATCCATATTTTTATAATTCCCGCTGTGTAGTTAGTCTCGATAATCGAGCACCCGGTCATTGCCAGGTGGTGCCATCTTAATCAGCGAAAATCGTTGCAAATGTGAGCAGGCAGGCAGAAAAGCCAAACTTTTTCAACAAGATAACGTTTTCAGATGGAAACTTGGATCCGGCTCACAGACCCCGCGGCAATTTGGCCTCATATCTGACTAACGGTGGTCACCGGGTCGGGAAAAGCAATTTTCGATCAAGTGGATAGAGAAGGAGCAGGTGATGAAAAGGATTGAGGAACAGGCGCAACGGCTGGACCTGGAGTACCAGGCGATCGGTCAGCTGTTCGACCAGTTTTGCCAGCAGGCTGGCACCCTGGCCGAGCAGTATCACTTCTTCAACTGGCCCGACTATGAGGACTCACCTCCCCTGAGCCGTGCCTTCACTCTGCTGGGAGAGCCCCGCGAGCTGCGGCTGCGCTGCCAGCCCGGCGAGCGCGGTGCCCTCAATGGTCTGCTCCAGGTGGTCGCCGAAGATGGCACCGTCGATGCGAGCCTTGGCTTTGGTGCCGACGGACAGCTGCTGCTGGAGTCCGGCAAACTGCTCGACAACCCGCCGCAACTGCTGCTCAAGCTGCTGCTGGGCGCGGTCTGGCAACACAAGCCGCAGGAGGAGATTACCGGGCAACCGCACTGACATCAGAGAGCCAACGGCACTGAAACAGGGGGGCCCACGGCCCCTCTGTTTGCTCTTATTCGGTCACAATCTCGATGGTGACATGTACCAGCTCTTCATGGATGGCGAGCCGCTCGCGGATCTGGTTGGCCGACAGGGGCTCCATCATCAGCAGGGAGAGCACGCAGGCATACTGCTGCTGCCCCACTCGCCAGACGTGGAGATCACGGATCTCGGTCTGTGGCAGTTCGGCAATAACCTCGCGGATCTCCGCCACCAGCGGGGCATCCATCTCGGCATCCAGCAGCACCCGGCCGGAGTCGCGCAGCAGCCCCCAGGCCCATACAGCGACCAGTCCGGCACCCACTATGCCCATCAGCGGATCGAGCCAGTCAGCGCCCCACAGCATGCCACCCACCAGCGCCAGAATCGCCAGCACCGAGGTGGCTGCATCTGCCAGCACGTGGATGTAGGCGGCGCGCAGGTTGAGATCCTGATGGCCGTGGTGATGATCGTGCGAGTGATCGTGGTCGTGATGATCATCATGGTGACCATGCCCATGGCCGTGATGATGGTGGTGACCGTGATCATCCTTGAGCAGCCAGGCACAGGCAAGGTTCACCAGCAGGCCGACGATGGCGATGACGATGGCCTGCTGGTAGTGGATCGGGCTGGGATCCAGCAGTCGGAATACCGACTCGAACAGCATCATGCCGGCCACCCCCACCAGCAAGAGAGCGCTGGTGAAGCCACCCAGCACCTCGATCTTCCAGGTGCCGAAACTGAATCTGTGGTCACGGGCAAAGTGGCGGGCAGCGCGGTAGGCCAATACCGAGAGACCGAGCGCCAGTGCGTGGGAGCTCATGTGCCAGCCGTCGGCCAACAGCGCCATGGAGTTGTAGAACCAGCCGCCGCCGATCTCCGCCACCATCATGATGACTGTGAGCAGCACGGCCCAGCGGGTCTTCTGTTCGGCCAGCGGATTGCCTTCGTGCACCACGGGTTGGTGGCAGTGGGATGAGGCGAGGGATGACATGAATTTCTCCTGAGAACGACAATGCAATATACTATACCCCAGTATAGTTTTATCGATCGAGAGGATCCTGCATGTCACACACCATCCACGACAAGAAGAAGCTGCTGGCACGGGTGCGCCGCATCAAGGGACAGGCCGGTGCGCTGGAGAGCGCGCTGGAGCAGGAGAGCGAGTGCGCCGCTATTTTGCAGCAGATCGCCGCCATCCGCGGTGCCGTCAACGGCCTGATGCTGGAGGTGCTGGAGGGGCACATGCGCGAACACCTGGGCGCCGAAGAGGCGACCCACGCCGAGCGGCTGGAGGATCTGGATCAGGTAGTGCGGGTCTTGCGATCCTATCTGAAGTAGAGCCGGTGGATGGGGCCGCAAGCGGCCCGCATCACCCCGTTTACGGCTGGGCGGCGTCGGCCCCACAGCCACAGCCCCTTTCAGACTTGAGCCCTCGCCGGCTTTACGCCATGATGACCGCCGATCATTGATCGCCATACCCTGGATTCAATTTCGCAAGGACCCCCCATGTTTGAACACGTCGATGCCTATGCTGGCGACCCCATCCTGACCCTGGTCGAGACCTTCCACAAAGACACCCGCGAGCAGAAGGTGAACCTGGGGATCGGACTCTATTACGATGAGCAGGGCCGCATTCCCCTGTTGCCGTCGGTGCAGCAGGCCGAAGCCCAGCGCGCCGCCGCCCCGGCCCCGCGCCCCTACCAGCCGATGGAAGGCGCCGCAAACTACCGCACCGCGGTGCAGCACCTGCTGTTTGGTGCCGACCATGAAGCGGTCAAGGCGGGACGTATCGCCACCATCCAGACCATCGGCGGCTCAGGCGCGCTGAAGATCGGCGCCGATCTGCTCAAGCGCTACTTCCCGACCTCCGAGGTATGGGTCAGCAATCCGACCTGGGACAACCACAAGGCGATGTTCGAGGGAGCCGGCATCAAGGTGCACGACTACCCCTACTACGATGCGGCCACTGGCGGCGTGCAGTTCGATGCGATGATCGACTGCCTGAGCACCCTGCCGGCCAAGAGCATCGTGCTGCTGCACCCATGCTGCCACAACCCGACCGGGGTGGATCTCTCCCGCGCCCAGTGGGATCGGGTGATCACGCTGGTGGTCGAGAAGAACCTGATCCCCTTTATGGATATCGCCTATCAGGGCTTCGGTGACGGACTGGAAGAGGATGCCTACGCCATCCGCGCCATGGTGGCCGCCGGTGTCAGCTTCTTCGTCAGCAACTCGTTTTCCAAGAACCTCTCCTTCTACGGTGAGCGCTGCGGCGGCCTGTCGGTCATCTGCAAAGATGCCGAAGAGGCGAGCCGGGTGCTGGGCCAGATGAAGGCCACCGTGCGTCGCAACTACTCCAGCCCTCCCACCCACGGTGGCCAGATCACCGCGGCGGTGATGAGCCAGCCCGAGCTGCACGCCATGTGGGTCGATGAGGTGACCGAGATGCGCACCCGCATCAAGGCGATGCGCCAGAAGCTGTTCGAGGTGTTGAGCGCCAAGGTGCCGGGCCGCGATTTCAGCTACTTCATCAACCAGCGCGGCATGTTCAGCTACACCGGCTTCACCCCGGAGCAGGTAGATCGCCTGCGCGAAGAGTTCGCCGTCTATCTGGTACGCTCCGGCCGCATGTGCGTGGCGGGCCTCAACAGCCGCAACGTCGACTATGTAGCCGACGCCATGGCCGCGGTGCTCAAGGGCTAATCCGCGCAAGCCCCGCTTTGGCGGGGCTTTTTGTCTGTTTCATTCGCTTGTGGAGTCTTTATGGATCTGATCGCACTCTCGAGATTGGGCGGTCGCCATCTGGTCACCCTGCACCTGCTGCTCGACAACCAGAGCGTCACCCGCACCGCCGAGCGGCTCTGCACCACCCCCTCTACCGTCAGCAAGACCCTCAACCAGCTGCGTGAACAGCTCGGCGATCAACTGCTCTACCGCCAGGGCAACCAGCTGCTGCTCACCCCCTTTGCCGAACGGCTGGCCCCGACCCTGCACCGACTGCTGAGCGAGCTGAGCGGACTGACCCGCCAGAACGCCTTCGACCCCCTGCAGTGGCAAGGCACCTTGCGGCTGGGATTGCGCGAGAGCGTGATGAGCTGGCCGGTGGGGCCGATCTTGGGACAGCTGATGAGAGAGGTGCCCGGTATGGTGCCGGAGATCCGCAACAAGGATGAGCAGGGGCTGGAGGCGCTGGCGGCGGGCAAGCTCGACTTCGTCATTCTGCCTCACGATCAGAGCCAGCCGCTGCCGCGTCAGCAAGGGCTGGTGTGGGAGACACTCCGGGAGGAGCAGCTGGTCTGCCTGCTGCGTAAGGATCATCCGGCGCTGGCGCAGCCATGGGATCTCGATGCTTACCTGAGCTGGCGCCACATCGCCATCCGCGACAGCGAGCTGGCCAACCCCTTCTTCGAGCAGAGTCTGGCCCAGCAGCAGGTACGTCGCCAGATTGGCGCCACCCTGCCCGATTTTGCCAGCGCCGCGGCCCTGCTACCTCACTGCGATCTCATTCTCACCGCCATCGGTGGCTGGGCGACACGCATGGCCAGCCAGCAGGATCTGGCGATCAGGCCGGTCCCGTTCGATTACGGCAAGGTAAGCCACAGTCTGGTCTGGTATGGCCCGGCCGGCGATGGTTCGGCCCGCCACTGGTTCCGCCAGCGGATCCTGCAACTGGGCCGGGAGTTGACGCCGCCCTGAACCGGGCGGCAGAGCCATCAGGGGCGTTTGGTGTAGATGGGACTGGGGAAGTGGGAGACATTATTGCCCAGCTCGGTAATGCGGGCCGCCCCCTGTTTTTGCACCTGATCGATGCGCAGCACCTGATGCATGGGGATCATGGTGTGGCGGACATCGGCAAATTCGTTTTTGAGCTTCTCGTGGCTGGGGTCGACGATAAGCGCCGTGTGATTGTCCCACACGAAGTCGGCGATCTCGATAAAGCCGAACAGCTGACCCTGATTCACCTCGCGCACATACACTTCGTAGCGCTCGCTGTGGCAAATAAACTGAACCCGATATAACGCCTTGCTTTCACTCATGATTCTTTGTCATTGCGGGGAAGAGGATGACCGATATTCTAGCCGCCCCAATCGCCCCCTCCAATAGACAGAAATCACAGTTGTCCGCTTTGGCGGCGCCGCCTGTCGTATTGTGGCATGACTCCGAAATCAGATTAGCGGCGGAAGAGTCACTGGCCCCAACCCGGCCTCACGCAAACGACTCGCCAGATGTTCCAGCTCGTCACGGGTTGCCTCGGGCCAGCGGATCGCTTCTCCCCTCACCCCGTGGTGGCGAAAACCGTTGAGCCGGATCGGCACAGTGCCGAGCTGGCCCAGAAAATCGGCAAGACCGCGATCGAGCTGCCCCTCTGCATCCAGAAAATCGCTCCTGCCCGGCACATGGAGCAGCCGCAACTCGGCCAGCTTGCCGTGACTTGCCAGCAACCTGAGCGAAGCCAGCACCCGTTCGCGGCCATAGCCAGTCAGGGAGAGGTGTACCGAGTCACGCCACCCCTTGAGGTCGATCATGGCGCCGTCGAGCTGCGGCAGCAGCCGCTGCCAGCCAGTCTCGGCGAGCGAGCCATTGCTGTCGAGCAGACAGCTGAGATGGGCCAGATCCGGCGCCTCCTTGATGGCGCGAAACAGGGCCGCCACGAAAGGAAGCCGGGTGGTCGCCTCACCGCCCGAGACGGTAATGCCGCTCAGCAGGGGGCCGTAGTGGCGCAGCAGGGCCAGCACGTCGGCCACCGTCATGGTAGTGGTTTTGGGATTGGCGCTGCGCGGGCAGGCCTCCAGACAGGCATCGCAATCGGTGCAGAGCGCCTCCTGCCAATTAACCTTGCCCTCGCTCATGGTGAGGGCGCCACTCATGCAGACCGCAAGGCAGTCGCCGCAATCGTCGCACAGCCCGATAGTGTGGGGATTGTGACAACCGGGGCAGCTGAAGTTGCACCCTTGCAGAAACAAGACCAGCAGGTTGCCCGGCCCGTCAACACAGGAAAAAGGCAGCACCCTGCTAACCAGGGCGCTGCGCGTCAGCAGAGCTTCATCCATCGGACTTGGCTCAGTACTGGCTGATGGTCGACTCATTGGCCACCACTCGCGGTGCCCGCTGGCGGATGGCGGTCACTTCACTCGCCTCGGCACCAAGACAGGTGGTCTGCAACCGCGACCCCTCCACTGCGAAGCGGGCCACGTCGCTCTTGCGGATCATGTAGCCGGTCACCCGCACCAGATCGCTGTCGGCCACGTTGGCGGTGAACTCGCGCATGCCGATGGCGAGCGCCCCCTTGCAAAGCTGCAGCAGCGCCTGCGGATTCTGGCGGATGGTGGGATCCAGCG
This sequence comes from Aeromonas sp. SER, assembly GCF_038739615.1. Taxonomy (NCBI): domain Bacteria; kingdom Pseudomonadati; phylum Pseudomonadota; class Gammaproteobacteria; order Aeromonadales; family Aeromonadaceae; genus Aeromonas; species Aeromonas sp. SER. The sequence continues at coordinate 163,050 of NZ_JBCGFC010000008.1, forward strand.
TCAGGATCTCGCTGATCCCCGAGTGGTAGTAGCCGTGGTGCGGCGCCAGCGCCAGCACATGGCTGGCCGGATCCGGCTCCTGCCCGTAGGGAATCCGTACCCCCGGGGTCACCGCCACATCGATGCTGAGGCCGCCCTGTGAGTGCAGCAGAGCGTGCCCACCCCAGGCATGGGCCTGCGGCGTCGTAGTGACATATTCCGAAAGCTGGGCCGAGATGCGATAGCCAAGCTGATTTGCCTCTTCGTCGTGGCCGTAGCGGCCCGGCAGATTCTCCTTATCCATCAGGATGTTGACCGCTTCCGCCATACCGTAGATGCCGAACATGGGGACAAAGCGATCCTCATCCAGCAGCCCCTCCTTGACCAGGAAACTGTCGAAGAAACCGGACTCCTCGTGCAGGAAGGCGGCGCGCACCGCGATCAGCTGGGACGTGAGGCGGCAGTAGTGGGGCAGCAGGCAACCGAGGAAGTCATCGATCCCCTGTGCCTGCTCGGCGACCCGCTTGAGGGAGATGCGCACCAGGGTGTTGGCGCCACCGGCCTGCGGCAGGGAGTTGTAGCAGCTGACGATGCCAAAACCCCGCTGGTCGAAGGTATCGCGATGGATCGGGTAGTTGGCGATGTGCGGCTTGCTGCACTCGGCGATATTCTTCACCGCCAGCAGCAGCAGATCGTCGGGAGTCTGCTCCGGATCGTGGAAGAAGGTGAGGTTGGGGGCCACCTGCTTGAGCTCGTTGTCGATGCGCAGGATCAGGCGGCAGATCCGGTTGTCATCGGGGCCGATGTTGACGTGCATGAAGGCGTCCGGCAGCACCCGGTCCAGATAGATCCAGAACCCTTTCAGCTTGCGGTAGAGAGTCTCGTCATCCAGCTCGCCGACAAAGGGGAGCAGCAGCTGATCGAGCCGTCCCAGCCAGACCGGCATGCCGGTGACGGAAGGAACGTGGTGATAGAGGATGCGCAGGGCATCGAGCGCTTCATCGAAATTTCGCGGCGCTGCCAGCTCCAGCCAGGCTGAGCCCTGGGTCAGGAACTTCTCGTAGTCCGGCAGCACATAGCGCGGCTTGTAGGGGGCGTGGCCCTCGAACATGTCACAGACAAATCCCTGCGCCATCGCCTCGGCCACTGCAGCAGGCAGGTCGGGGTATGGCAGCGCATTCTCGGCGGCCAGCGCCAGCGCGTGGCTCTTCTGGGCGGGAGAGAGATGGGGATCGCGCACGATGCGCTGGCAGGTTTCGGTCAAAGACATGGGAAGCTCCTTCACTGGCTGAGCCCATATCCTCACCTTTTGCAGGCTTTTTTGGAATTGACATTCATAACATGGTGGATGTCCATAAAAGACATCCGAAAGGCGGGATCACATCCGCTATAAACCAACGGGGCCCGCTCGATGGAGCGGGCCCCGTTCATCAATCAGGGTTCGATGATGATGGGCGTGCCGGGCTTGACGGCCTCCCACACCTCATCCAGATCGTGGTTGAGCATGGCGATGCAGCCGTTGGTCCAGTTGGAGGGCTGTACCCTGCGGTTGCCAATGCTGTTGATCTGACCGTGGATCATGATCATGCCACCCGGGTTTACCCCCTTCTCGTTGGCCGCCTTGATGTCGTCCAGATTGGGGTAGTTGATGTGGATGGCCTTGTAATAGCCGGAGTTGGTCTTTTTGTAGTCGAGGATGTAGCGACCTTCCGGGGTGCGCTGATCCCCTTCCCGCTGCTTGTGACCCTTGGGCGCCGGGCCCAGCGCGATCCAGTAGCGTTTGACCTCTTTGCCATCCTTCATCAGGGTCAGGCTATAGGTGGACTTCTTGACCACCACCATGTCGGCAGACAGGGTGGCAAAACTCAATGCGGGCCACAGCCCCAGTAAACACAGTAATACGGCTCTCATTCCATCCCTCGACAAGCCTCTGATACGGGCTTTGGTGTTGCCAAATCATCTGAATAATCTTCGCCTGCTGGCGAGCGAGCGCCATGATATTGGATCGCCATCAATACTCAATATGCGCGATAAAACATATCTTGGCACCGGTTTCGCCTGATCCCCGCACACGTCATTCAAACTTCAATAATTAATATTCAAAACAATAAGATAGCGTCAAACATCAGTTCTGGCGTATGACCTGATGATCGGCGATGATTACTTTTCAATCCATCGACAGGATCATGCCATGCGCTCTTCATGCCGCTTCGTCCACCTGCTGTTGTCACCCCTGCTGCTCTGGCTGCCCGCATCCTACGCAGCGGATGCGCTCTGGTTGCGCGATCCCGCCCTCTCCCCCGATGGCAAGCAGCTTGCCTTCACCTGGCAGGGACGGATCTTCATCACCAGCGCACAAGGGGGGCCGGCCAGCGCCCTTACCGGCAGCAGCTACCTGAGCCAGCGCCCCATCTGGTCGCCGGATGGCAAGCTGATCGCCTTTGCCGCCAACCTCTATGGCAACGAGGATGTGTTCGTGGTGCCCGCCAGCGGCGGCAAGATGGTGCGGCTCACCCGCGACTCGCGCAACGACCTGCCGCAGGCATTCAGCCCCGATGGCAAACAACTGCTGCTGAGCAGCCAGCGGCTGACCGACCCCAATGCCGATCACTTCGTGGCCGAAGGGGTGCAGGTCAGCGCCCTCTACTGGGCGCCGGTAACAGGAGGCAAGCTGCAGGCCGATCTGCCGCTGCCGGCGATCCTCGCCCGCCCGCACGGGCAGCAGCTCGCCTACCAGATGCCGTCGATGGAGCAACCCTTTCGCAAGCACCAGCACTCGTTTGCCGTCTCCCGCCTCTGGCTGTTCGATGGCAAGCAGCACCGCCAGCTGACCGAGGATCGAGTGGCGGCCACCGACCCGGTCTGGAGCGACAAGGGGGATACCCTCTTTTACCTGAGCGAGCGCAGCGGTGACTTCAACGTCTGGCGCCGCGATCTGGCCAGCGGCAAGGAGCAGCAGCTGACCCACTACAAGGGCAATCCGGTGCGGGGGCTGAGCGCCTCGCGCAGCGGCGATCTGGTCTGGTCGTGGCTCGGGGAGCTCTACCGCCTCGATGCCGGCAGCACCGAGCCGCGCAAGCTCGCCATCACGCCGCAGGTGGTGAGCGAGCCGGATGAACAGAGCCAGTCCAACAATCAGGCTGACGAGATCCTGGTCAGCGAGGAGGGCAAGGAGCTGATCCTGGTGAGCGAGGGGAGCCTGTTCGCCGTCGATCCCGAGCGGGAGCGGGTACGCCAGCTCACCGACTCCCCCAGCGAGCAGTCCAACCCCCTCTTTGCCGAGAAGGAAAGCTCGCTTATCTACCTCTCCGAGCAGGATGGGCCGACCGCCCTCTATCGCCTGCGCAAAGCGGATCCGGAGCGTCTCTTCAGCGATCCGGGCCCCTTGCAGGAGAGCCTGCTGCTGGCCATTCCCGGCAAGGGGATCAGCCGTCCGGTGCTCTCTCCCGATGGCAAGCTGCTCGCCTTCGTGGTCGATGGTCAGGCCATCCATCTGCTCGATCTGGCGAGCAACAAAGAGCGCGAGCTGGTTCCCGCCAGCTTCAACCCCTCGCGCCACGAGGTGATGCTCGCCTTTGCTCCCGACTCCCGCCATCTGGCGCTCACCTTCCGCCCCGACTCGGCCCAGCAGGAGATCGCCGTGCTCGATACGGCCGATGCCAAAGCCAAGCCGGTTAACGTCAGCCTCAACGGCTATCAGGACGGGGCACCGGCCTGGAGTCAGGATGGCGGCATCCTCTACTGGCAATCGACCCGTTACGGAGTGCTGGATGCCGATGGTGAACCCCTTGGCAGCAACCTGCTCGGCATCTACAGCAGCCGGGCGGCCAAGGCGGACTTTCTGGCCGAAGTGGCACCGCCCAAGGAGGGGTATGGCTTCGAGACCGCTCGCCTCTCCCATCGGGAGGCGCTGCAACTCTTCCCCAGCGGCACGCTGCTCGCCAGCCGGGTCATTCACGACCAGCTCGTCTATCTGGTGGAAGAGGGGGGCCCCAACAACGAGAGCGAGATCAAGGGTTACTCGCTCGACCTGCGCAAGGGGGAGACCCGCCAGCTGTTTGGCGATCAGCCGGGGCCGGCCATAGCTACCCTCAATCGGGAGGCGACCCTGGCCACTCTGGTGCGGGACGGAGAGATCACCCGAATTAACCTCGACTCCGGCGAGGCGCTCAGCTCCGCTTTCGAGCTGGTGCAGAGCAGGGGCCAGCACGCCCGGATGGTGGCCGCCTTTGACCAGATCGCCCGCCTCACCCGGGACGAGTTCTATCGCGACGACATGAACGGAGTGGACTGGAACGGTTATGTCGCCACCTATCGCCGGCTGCTTGCCGGCATCAACAACGGCCGCGACTTCGGTGACCTGCTGGCGGAGCTGGCGGGCGAGCTGAACGTCTCCCACACCTGGGGCTATGGCCCCACCCGCTATCCCGACATGGCGGATGAGACCGCCAGTCTCGGGGGCTACTGGCAGGATGGAAAAGAGGGGGTAGTGCTGACCCATCTGCTGCCAGGCGGGCCACTGGATCAGGAGAGCGACATCGCCGCCGGTGCCCGTCTGCTTGCCATCAACGGCAATCCGGTCGCCACCCGGACAGAGCTCGATCGCGCCCTCAACCACAAGGCCGGGGCGCGGCTCGCCCTCACCTTCCAGCAGGTGGGGAGCAAAGAGCCGGACGAGGTGGAGGTGACCGCCATCGATCAGCAGCAGGAGTACCGGCTGCAGCTCGACAGCTGGATCGCCAAGCGGCGGGATCTGGTGGCCAAGCTGAGCAAGGGCCGGGTCGGCTACGTCTATCTGCCCGAGATGAACAGCGCCGTCTATGAGGAGCTGGTGTCGGAGGCGCTCGGCCGCTTGCGCAGCAGCGAGGCGCTCATCGTCGACGTGCGCTTCAACAAGGGGGGCTATCTGGCCAATACCCTGGTTGGCTTCCTCACCGGCAGCAGCAGCGCGCACGGCATGGCCATCTCGGATCCCAAGGCGGGACAAGGGGCCAGCGATGCAGCGACCCGTCAATGGACCAAACCCTCGGTGGTGCTGGTCAACGCCGGCAGCTACTCGGAGGGCTCCGCCTTCCCCGAATACTACCGCGCACTCAAGATTGGCCCCATCGTCGGCGAGCCGGTGCCCGGCACCGGCACCATGGTCTATGGCCATACTTCCCGCCTCGTGCCCGGCCTCTCCTACGGCATTCCGACTCTGGGTCTGCGCAAACCGGACGGCACCTTCTACGAGAATCAGGAGCTGATCCCGGACGTGCAGATGCCCCTCACCCCCGCCGACATGCTAGCCGGGCGGGATCCGCAACTGGAAGCCGCGGTACAAGCCGCCCTCAAGCAGCTGCCCGCCAACGCCAAATAACGGCGCCCATCGAGCTCACCGAAAGCGAAACAGCTCGCGATGCAGATGCCCGCCCGGTAACAACCGGGTCAGGGCATCTGCCATCCCCTCCGGCCCGCAAAACCATACCTGCTCGGGTGCATCCTGCGCGATGCGGGCCAGATCCAGCCGCCCGGCCGCCTTGTCCAGATGCAGTTGATAGCGCACACCAGTACGATGACAGAGCTCGGCCAACCGCTGGTGGTAAACGGCCCCCGCGAGATCCGGCGCGCACTGGATCAGGGTGATCCCCTCGCCCCGCTCGCCACGGGCAGCCAGCCCCTCCAGCCAGGCCACAAACGGCGTGATACCGATCCCGGCCCCCAGCCAGAGGGCTCGTCCTCTCCCTTGCGGGGCGACAAAAGCACCATAGGGGCCAGTCACCACCACCTCATCCCCGACGCGCGCCTCTGCCACCAGCTGACGGGTATGATCCCCGAGCGCCCGTACCGCGATCACCAGCTGGCGCCGATCCGCCGACACCCGCACCAGAGTAAAGGGGTGCGGCCCCTCCTTGGCGTCAAATTCGAAAAAGGCAAACTGACCCGGGCGGTAATGGGCGAGCGGCCGCTCCAGCTGCATGGTCAGCTCGCAGGTCTGATCCGCCAGCGTCCGCACCGCAACGACCCGGCCGGGATGGCGCTTGCGCGCCCCCACTTGCCCCAGCAGGGAGTAGAGGGCCCCGATAGCGCCGATCCCGCCGATCAACCAGATCGCTACCCCAACCGGCGTCATGGCTCCCACCTGAGGCAGCAGGCAGAGCCCGTGGCCCCAACCCGCCAGATAGATGAGCGGCGCCAGTCGGTGGATCAGCCGAAAACGGCCATAACTCACCAGCGCCAGCAAGCTCACCACCACCAGCGCGATCAGCAGATAGAAACTCCACTCCCCCAGGGTATTGCCAAGGGCATGGAGCGAGATGCCATTGCCGGCGCCAGCTCCGGCAGCACTGGCCCCACGCCGGGCGGGACGGCTCAGCCAACCCGCCGAGACCGCCCACTTGGGCGCCTCCACCAGCAGCCAGTGAGCGGTCAGTGCCAATGCGCCGCCGATGGCCGTCTGGCGGTGCAATCGCAACATCCGGTCCAGACCGCCACACCACACCTCCAGCCGCGGCAGGCGCAACGCCAGCAACAGCGAAATGGCCATATAGGCCATCCCCAGCAGGCCCGTCAGCAGCAACATCTCATGGCGCCAGGGCCACACCCCGTTGGCGTCCCCTGCATAACCCAGCCACCAGACTCCGACCGCCAGCAGCGGCAACAGCCACCACACCCGTTTACTCGTCATAACATGCTCCCTGGTTCCATCGTGGCAGGGCCTCACCCCTGCTCATGGTTCCATTACAACCCCGTCCGGTCACAAGACTTTGCCAGAGGGGGAAGCTTGTGTGGCAATGTGTGACAAACGGCAACAGCAGAGGGGCCTGCCGGACCCTCTGGTCACCCTTGCTGACTGGCCCTCTCTTCATGGGGAATAGCGCAAAATCCACCTCTGCCGCGATTGACGACCCGCCTGCAAAAGGAATCAAATGGGGACGACATATATCTGCGGCGGAAAACCTGCCGCCCACTCCCCCGGACGAGGAGCCTCCCCTTGCTTTCATCCACCGAACAACGCTTCTGCTCAAGCTGTCAGCGCGAGACCAACCATGTCGTGGTGCTGGTCGACAAAGCCTTTGGTCAGCAGCTGACACCGGAGCAAAAGCGCAAAGCCTTTATCAAGGACTTCATTACCGGCTGGGCCGCCGGCCCCTTTCTGGCCAACATGGATCGCTTTGAACGCCATATCATCTGTGAAAATTGTGGAAATAAAGTCATTGATGAATGAAGAATAAGGAGCAAAACGACTGGTTTTTTGAGAGGGCGGCGACATCAGGATGACAAACCGGCCCGGAAAAATGCTCAGGATACTCCGCCCGCTTCGCAGCCCGTGACCGGTGATGAAAAGTGAGGGGCCGACTGGCCCCTCATGCTCACGGCGATTTCGGGGCTGCTTGCTTGCCCACCAGCCGGTGCAGCAGCTTGTTGTATTTTGCCCAGGAGTGGATCAGCAGGAAGATACCGAACAACAGGGCCAGAAACAGTTGCCCCACCTCGATGGCATCCAGCGAACCGATAAAGCTCTCATCCTCCTCCGTCTCCAGATAGTTGAGCCAGGGTTGCAGCGCCAGAAACAACCAGCCCCCCCAGGTCACCAGCAGGATCAGCAGATCCCGCAGCCGGTACTTCCAGCTGCGCCGGGCGCCGTTGCTGATGATCATCTCGTTCGCCAGCTTATGTTTTGTCACGGAACGACTCTCCCCTATCAGGACTCTCCCACACCGCCAGCTGGCCACGACGACGCAGGATCGCCTTGGGCACCGCCACCACCACGGTCACCAGATTGAGCAACCAGTAGATAAGCGGATACCAGACACACCAGATAAAGCTGCGGGCCATGCGCTTGTCGTAATGGTTGTCGATAAGGATGCTGACCCCGAACTGCACCAGACAAATCGCGGTCATCATCACCCCGCTCCACTGGAACAGGTGGCCCACCGCCAGCCCGCTCACATCAGGCTCAATCAGCCAGATCAGCGCCAGCAGCAACATGCTGTAGCACCAGGCAACACTGGAGAGATACTCCAGCAGCAGCAGCCAGAAGCGGCGGTTGCGCCAGCGCATCGCCTGCAACCCGTAGCGCAGAAACACCTCGGCGCCACCCTGCGCCCAGCGCAGCCGCTGCTTGTAGAGACCGCGCACCGTCTCCGGCATCAGCACCCAGCAGAGCGCCTGCGGCTGATAGTGGATGAGCCAGCCGGCCAGCTGCAGCTTCCAGCTGATGTCGATGTCCTCGGTCACCATGTCATTGCTCCAACCGCCGACCGCCTCGACCGCCTGCTTGCGAAAGGCCACCACCACCCCGGAGACGGTGAAGACAGTGCCGTAGATCCGCTGGGCCCGCTTGATGAGGCCGATGATGGAGCTGAACTCGCCGGTCTGGATCTTGCCGATGATGGTGGAGCGGGTGCGTACCCGCGGATTGCCGGTGACCGCCCCGACCCTCGGGCTCTCGATGAAGTGCTTCACCATCCAGCGCACCGCGTCATAGTCCAGCACCGCATCCCCGTCGATGCCGACCAGGATCTCCCCGCTGGCCACGGCCAGCCCGTTGTTGAGCGCCATCGCCTTGCCCTGATTGTGCTGGTGGAGCACGGTCAGGCGCGGATCCTGCTGCGCCAGCCGATCCAGCCGCGCACCTGTGTCATCCTTGCTGCCGTCGTTGATGGCCAGCACCTCGAAATCGGGATAGCGCTGGCGCAACAGGTGGCCGATGGTCTCCTCGACATTGGCCCCCTCGTTGTAGCAAGGCACCATCAAGGTCACTTTGGGGTAATAGGGGAGCTCCAGCCCCCGCCTGGCCAGCGCGATATCCCGCCGCTCCCACTGGAAGTAGTAATAGAGACCGCCACAAACCCACACCATGGCCATCAGACTGGGATAGGCCAGGGTAAAGATGGCGATCCCTTCCAGAAGCGCCGTCACCGCATCGCCTCCCCGTGGGTGGCCGCAGCGCCGCTGACAGCAACCGGCGTCGCCGGCAGCTGGGCCGGCTGAGGCTGGGTCTGCACCGAGAAGACCGGTTTGAGCACCGCCGGATCCGGCTGGTTGTTGTGAAAATCGTCCGGGTAGTAGCCAAAGTTGGTCACCCCCTTGCGCTGGATGATCTGCATCCAGCGCGCCAGCTCGGCATCGGGGATGGGCTGGTCGGTACGCCAGTTGCGGCTCTGCAGCTCGAACACCAGCCGATTGGCCGGCACCTGTGCCAGTGAATCTTCCGCCAGCCTGGCCAGCCACTCATCGGGGTTTTCTGCCTGCTCCATATAGGGCATCGCCATCACGGCGGTGTAGTCATAGGCCTTGGCAAACGCCGCCATGCTCTGGGCAAACCACTGCTGGGATTGCGGCTCGGTCACCAGCGCCGCATAGATGTTGCGGGCAGTTTTGAGGCCGTCGGATCCCCCCTGACGGTAACGGGCAGCAGCATCGCGCAGCGCCATGGTGAAATCGATCAGCAGATCGGTCTTCTGCTCCCCCTGCGCCTGCAGTGCATCCGGGGTGCGAGCCAGCGGCATCGGCCCCTCGTAATCGCTGAGGAAGGCATCGTCATGGAACAGCAGGCCATCGAACTTGGTGTAAAAACCGAGATCCTCGTAGATATCCAAAAGGATTTGACGGCTGGCAGGATCCCAGGGCGAGAGGCGCAGATACTGCCCCTTGGCCGGAGTGCCGGTACGGCTGTCGGTGACATAGGCATGGTTCGGCCCCATGTCGTAGGCCATCACCGGCATCCAGGCGAACACCTTGACCCCGGCCCGGGTCTTAAGCTGCCACGCGACCCGATTGAAGAGATCTGCTTTGACCGGCATATGACGGTTGGGGAAGTAGAGCGCCTCCGCTACCCCGTCGCCGTTGTCATCGGCATAGGCCTGCAGATAGACGGTGGTGATGCCGTAACCCTTGATCCGGTCCAGCAGCATGTCGATGTTCTTGTTCATCTGCTGCGGATCCTTGTCATAGACATAGTCCAGATCCACGTGCACCAACCGCTCCACCTGCCGCTCCCAGGTATTGCCCCCCATGATCTCGTCCAGAGTTTCGAGGCTGGTGTCCTCCTCCAGCAGATAGCGGCGCACCGTGCTGCCCGAGTCACTCAGCTTGTTGAGCCCTTCCGCCAGGGTGAAGGTGTAGGGCATCCCCGCCGCACGGGCGAGATCCAGCGCAGTCTGATTGAAGGCGCCGTAGGGCCAGACCAGGATCCGTGGTGCCCGACCGGTCTGCTCCCTGAGCTGACTGGCCGATGCGTCGAAGTCGGCTTTTATCCGGGCCCGATAGTCGGCCATGCTCTCGTAGCCATTCTGGCTCCAGCCTGCGGTGGTAACCGCCGGTTGCACGTTGCCCTGCGGGTTGGCGAGCAGCCCGTAGTGGGAGGTAAAAGTGTGGGAGGCCAGCTCCACCAGTCCGGAGTCCTGCATCTCGCGGATCTGCGGCCAGCCGACGAAGTAGCTGCGCGGCAGTTTGTCATTGCCGTACGGGACCATCTTGTCATCGGCCACATCCAGCCAGCTGCCCACCAGCGCAAAGACCGCCGGATAGTTGTAGAGCTTGAGCAGCGGATAGACCAGCCGGTAGAAGCTCTCGTAGCCATCATCGAAGCTGAGCAGGATCGCCTTCTCCGGCAGCGGTGCCTTACCCGCTTTGGCATCCAGGATCTGCTGGAAGCTGACCGGGTGATAGCCCTGCTGCTTGATCCAGTTGAAGTGGCGGATCAGGGTGTCGCGCCGGATGGTCTGGGGATAGAGCTTGAGGTTGGGGGTCAATTTCAGATCGACGATATCGTGGTAGCAGAGCACCACGTAGTCATCGGGTTGCCGGGCCGCCTGCGTCAGCGAAGGCAGCAGTGCAAGCAGCAAAACGAAAGGAGCAAGCCAGCGTTTCATCACATGAAACTCCATTGCAGATTGGCGAAGATGAAATTTCCGAACTCGGGGTTGCCGTCATAGATGGCCTGACGGCGGCCCAGGCCATAGCCCAGGCTGAGAGCAGGAGAGAGGATCCAGTCATGGCGATAGCTGAGCTGCCACCCCTGATCGCTGCCATAGCCCTGCTGCCAGTAGTGATTGCCACTCATGGTCAGGCTCTGCAGCAAAGAGCGACGCCCGTCCAGCGGCAGTCGATAGCGCCCCGCCAGCTCCAGCTCCAGATTGCGATCCTGCAGGGGGTTGAAGTAGTCGACCTCCACCGCCTCGTTGCGTGAGGTGGCGCCGCGCAAGGTGGTATCAAACCACCAGCGATCCCGGCGCCAGAGATCCTGACGCAGCCAGCCGGAGGCCGTCAGCCGCCGGTTGCCATCGCTGATATCCATCCGCTCCAGCCGCAGTGCCCCCTCGCGGGTCTCATCCTGACGCCAGCCCAGATCGAGCTGGTATTGATCGGCGTAGTTGCCGCGCGCCAATGCCCGCAGCGGGGTGTCGGCACTGTTGAGGTTGATGGCCGAGCCCAGCGTCCAGTGATCATCCAGCCGCCAGTCGAGGCGACTCCACAGATAGCCTTTGTGGTTGAGCTCACTGCCCGCCCCCCCCTCCAGCGTCAGCTGCAGCGGGTAGAAAGAAAGCTCGGCCCCCAGCCCGGTATAGGCGGCGCGTTCGGGCTGCTGGTCGAACTCGCCAAAGCTGCCCTGACGACGGACAAACAGCCGATCACCGCCATCGCTGCGAGCGCTGTAGAGGCGGCTGTCGTAGCTCCAGTCACGGCTGGCCTGCACCGAGCCCCCTTCGTTGCGGCCATGGGTCAGGTCGGTGACAAATTTCGGGGCCTGCTCCAGAGCCAGCCGCTGCTGCAACTCCTGACGATCCCGGGTCAGGTTGCCAAGGGTGCGCACGGCCTGCGGCGTGCCCTGCCAGTCCCCCTTGTCGAGCTGGGCATTGAGGCGACCCGGCTCGGCCAGCACGGTGCGACCTGCTGGCAGCCAGCGCACGGCCTGCCGATATGCCTGCTCGGCCCCGTCGGGATGGCCCCGCCAGCGGCGAATATCCCCCAGTTGCAGCCAGAGCCAGGGATTGGCTGGTGCGGTTTGCAGCCACGCTTCCAACTGAGCCTCTGCGGCGCCCGCCTGACCACGCCAGGCCTGCAGCAAGGTTTTCAGCTGCAATACCTTCTCGTAGTCGTCGTTGGCCATCCGCATGTTGCCGGTGAAATCCCAGCGAGTCGGTGGCTCCTGCCAACCGGCCAGCAGACCCTGTGCCGCACCATAGCGCTCGCCATCCGAATAGGCATAGAAGCGCTTCTCCAGCAGGCGCTTGTCTTTGGCCCGTGCCGGCGTCGCCAGTTGCTGGTAAATCACGGAAGCCTCATCCACCCGTCCCAGCCCGGCCAGCGCATCGGCGCGTGCCTCCAGCACATAGTCAGGTAATGGTCCTTCGGCCTGCAGCGTAGCGGACTCCCGTTCGGCCCGAGCAAAATCGCCAAGGGCCACCAGGGTCACCACTACATCGCGACGGGCACTGATATAGAGCACATGATCGTGGGGGGCGCGGGCCAGGATCCGCTCTTGCAGCGCCAGCGTGCGGGTAAGGGAGCGGCGGGCCAGCGCCGGATCCTCGGTCTGAGCCGAGATCCGCAGCAGATTGACCGCCTGGTAGTAGTCGAGCCAGAGCCGGTCGACCGGTTTGAACAGCTTGGGGTAACGGCCCATCAGATCCGCAGCGGCAGGCCCCGCTCCCAGGCTCACGGCTACCCGATAGAGTGCCAGCACCTGTTCGTGGTTATCCGGCTCCAGCTCCAGCCACTGCTGGCGGGCCAACAGCTCGCCCATGGGATCCTCACCCTGACGGGCGGCATAGATGCGGGCTTCGAGGATCGCCTGATCGCGGCCAAAGTTGGCCTCATATTTACCCGCAGCGTGGCGGGCCAGCTCGCGGTTGCCCTGATCACTGGCGGTGAGAAACAGCCCGCGCCAGCCATTGCGGTTGGCGGGATCGCGTCTCTGCAGGATGCGGTAATAGCTGATCGCCTCGGAGTAGCGCTTCTCGTCGCGGGCGGCACGGGCCACCCCTTCCAGCGTACTGTTGCTGATGGGGCTGATCTCGCACGGCTCACAGGCGGCCAGTGCCCCCTTGCGATCACCCCGCCACAACTGCACGGCAATCAGGTCATCGAGCACCTTGCCATCACCACTTTGTCGATAGAGAGCATCCAGCCCGTGCGCTGCCGCATCCAGCTCTCCCGCCCGGGCCTTGATCACCCAGGCTTCACGCACTCTGTCCACCTCACTGGCACACACCAGCAGGGGCAGCAGCGCCAACATCAAAAAGATGCGATTCATTCGCAACATACCACCCATAACAAACGCTGGTCGTATCGTCCCTGCACGGCCATGCGGATATACACACCCGTCCGCTCCTGCCTGACGAGCAAGAGGGCTTCCTGACTTGTGTGCTGATTTCGAGGGTGAAAGGCGGGCAGTGGGCCAGCACCTTTCCTATGTGCGGCCCAGCCATCTCCGGGCGGAGATCTGAGGCTTTCCGAACCCGATTCACATCGGGGGTGGCAAGGAGGGCGATTCTGCGACTGTGGACAATTTAGTCAACACAAGCAGATGGGAATGGTTCTCAAGCGGGTGAATAGAACAATCTTTATGCACAAAGATAACTACAGAAAACACTATTAACAAAATAAACAAAAACCCGAGGCGATAAGGTTCCATGAGCTTATGGCCTGCTCCGCACAGGCCTATTCATATGAATACATATTTAATCTGAAATCCGCATACCAAAAGCATTATGCGACAGTCTGTGTCGTCAACATTTCTGAAGCTGTACCAGCCATAGCCGCGAACATACATCAGAACCACGCCAAGAGTGCCCCCAGCTCAAGAACCGGGAGCATTCCAGCTTACGCAACAGAAGCTCGTGCGCTGTGGCTCAGGATCCACGCCTCGAAATCGGCCAGCATGCGGGTTTCCGACTCGCTGTTGTCGGCGATAAGCTCGGCGCCGTGTACCACCCGGATATGGGCGTCGAGCGGGCTTCCCTCACCCGCCGCGGGGCGCTGCTGCGCGGCGACCATGCAGGCTTGCGCCAGTTGCCACGCCTCAGCGGCGCTCAGGTTGCACGCCTCGGCCAGCGGCACGGCACTGAAGCCTTCACCGGTCAGGCTGCGCAATGTCTCATCGTGAGTCATGCCGTTGCCCGGCCCCCAGTAGTGGGCAGCCAGATCCGGCCCGATGCGCGGGTTGTCGGTGAGGTAGCCATCACGCTTGAGGAAGTAAGCGCGGGTCTGCTCCACCGCCATCAGCGCCAGCAGGTAGCCGTGATAGGCGCAAGCCGACTCCTGATTAAGAAGGTGCGGAATGGCCAGCAACGGGCGCGGGCTCTCGACCCCTAGGATCTTGCGCTCCCACTTGCGGGCCAGTGCCAGCACAACCTCGGGAGTGCGCTCGCTCTCATCCATGGCGTAGAGATCCCGCTCGAAGTAGGCCACCAGCGCGATCTGGCGTTCGTTAAAAGCGCGAAACGGCTGACGCGCTTCGATCATCTCCTTGATAAGCGCATCGGGGATCGCCTCTCCTGCCGCGTTTCTGGCGTAGCGTTTGAGCCAGTCGGCATCGTCCAGCAGGCTGTCGCAGAACATCGACTGGGTCTCGGCATAAGCCATGGAGGTGGGCGGGAACTCCTGAGAGAAGCAGGGGGCGTTGCCGGTGACATTGGCAAAGTGCGCAGCGTGGCCACCCTCGTGGAACAGGGTATTGAGGCCGTTCCAGCCGCTGCCCACCTGCGCTGGATCGGCCAGGCTGGTGAAGTTGACCACCGCAGGTATCCACTCACCCTGCTGGAAGAAGCTCGGTACCGGGCCGTGGCAGAAGCCGTTCTCGTATTTCCCCTCCCGGGTCAGCAAGTCCAGGGTGAGGGTCGCACCGCGATACTGGATGCCGAGCCTGCGGAAACTCTCGACCCAGTCCCGCAGCGCCCTCGAGAAGGGCACATAGGGGTCGAGCTGGCGGGTCACGTCGCCACTGACGAAGTAACGCAGGTTGTGGGACAACAGGGCCGCCTCCCCTTTGGCCGCTGTCAGTTCGACCAGACTCTGCTGCAGCCGGGCGTCGGTACGGGCGATGAAGTCATCGAGGATGGCGAACAGCTGATCCGGGCTCATCTGTTCGTTCTTGCGCACCTTATAGGCGAAGTAGTCGCGATAGCCCATGGCGCGGGCAAAGCGGTTGCGCAGCGCCACCACCTCGAGAAAGCCGTTGCCGACCACCCACTGCTCCAGGGTGTGGAACATGGCGATGGCGCTTTGTCGCACCGCCTCGTTCGAGCTGGCGGCCAGCGAGGTGCTGGCGGCGGGCAGGCTGCCAACCACCTGCTGGCCCTGCTCATCCAGCAGGGTCAGTTTCAGCCCTTTGCGGCGGGCAAACAGATCCGCCTCGGCAGCCACCAGCTTATCCATCAGGGCGGCGGCAGCGGGATCCTCGATGACGTTGCACTCGAAAAAGGCGATCCAGCCCGCCAGACCCCGTTTTAACTCCTCATCTTCGGCAAGGGCGTGCATCTTGCGCAGTTCCGGCAACCGCTCCGGATTGGCGCAAAAGGCCTTGTAGGCCTGCTCGGCTGCGGTAAATCCGGCCTGATCGTCGCTGGTGCCCATATAGGTGGCCCAGAACAGATCCTCCTTGCGTCTGTGAACCTGCAGATAGTCGCGATTGAGCTGGTCAAAATACTCTCTGGCAATCGAACTCATAAATTCCCTCTTGTCGCAGGAGCGCTCCGGATGGCCCCTGTTCTGGTTGGTGAAATGCCAAGCTATTCACATTTTTCGGCAAATCGTGCGAAGAAACCCTTTTCAACATGCTACCCGAAAGCGGGCTGTAACCTCTGCTGACTATACTGATGTTAAAACGCTCATTTAAACAGGCTCGCCAAGCCTCTGAAAGTAAATGAATTGTTAAATGAGACATTCAGCAAGTAGAGATAGAGGCTACCGCTGTATCGAGCCACCATAACATCAACGGGATAACGAGGGGTTAGTCATGTTCAAGCTCGGTGATATCACCGTGAGCCGCAAATTGATCTTGCTGCTCACGGTTGCGTTTGTCGGTTTCGTGTCACTGCTGCTCATCTCCGCCAACGCACTCCAGCGCAATCTGATGAGTGAACGGGAAGCACGACTCAATGCCGTGCTGGGACAGGCCATGAGCCAGATCCAGTTTCTGGCCAGCACCCTGCCGGCAGAGCAGGCGCAGCAGGAGGCACGCAAGCTGCTGACCCACATGCGCTTTGATGGCAACAACTATTTGTTCGTCATCGACGAGAGCCGCAAGATGCTGGTACATCCCATCCGGCCCGAACTGGTCGGCCAGACCATGGGAGAGGGTTCGGGTGCCACCGCAGGGCAGTTCTGGTTCCAGATGGTCGACATCGCCCGTGGAGGCAAGCAGGGAACCCTGCAATACATCTGGACCGGCCCGTCTGGGGAAACCGCTGACAAGCTCTCCATGGTCTCTGGCTATCAACCCTGGGGCTGGATCCTCGGCACCGGTATGCTGCTGCAGGACATCCACCAGACCATCTGGGCCCAATACATGAAGATGGGCAGTGCCACCGCCATCGTCATTGTGCTGATGGGGCTGCTGGGCTGGCGCATCACCCACTCCATCGTCTCCCCGCTCAACCAGATCAACCACGCCATGCAGCGAGTCGCCAGGGGCGATCTGGTGGTCACTATTCCGGTGCAGGGCAAGGATGAGCTGGGCATGGTGGCCAGCTGCACCAACCAGAGTCTCGATGCCATCCGCCACGCGCTGCTGGAGGCAAGTCAGGGGGCCCGCAACGTGGCCGATGCCGCCCTGCGCATCGCCGCCTCCGCCGAGCAGACCAATCAGGCGGTCACCAACCAGCGGGATCAGCTGGCCCAACTCGCTACCGCCATGAACGAGATGAGTACCACCATCTCTGACGTAGCGGGTCATGCCGAGAACACTGCGCGCGATACCCAGGAGGCGACCGGTGAGGCCGGCCTCGGCAACCAGGATGTGCACGCCAGCGTGAACGGCATCAAGGCGCTCGCCAGCGAAGTGGAACAGGCGACCCAACAGGTCAATCAGCTCAAAGAGGGGGTCATGCAGATCGGCGAGGTGACGGCGGTCATCAGTGCCATCTCGGATCAGACCAACCTGCTGGCCCTCAACGCCGCCATCGAGGCAGCCCGAGCCGGCGAGCAGGGCCGTGGCTTTGCCGTGGTGGCCGACGAGGTGCGCCAACTGGCCAGCCGCACCCGCCAGTCCACCGAGGAGATCCAGAGCACCATTGCCCAGCTGCAACAACGGGCCGTCAGTGCAGCCAATGCTATGGATGCCAGCCGCAAGCTGGCGGAGAGCAGCGTCGATCAATCCCAGCAGGCGGGCCAGGATCTCACCCTGATCGTCAACCACATCCAGCATGTGAGCGACATGGCGACCCAGATCGCCACCGCCGCCGAGCAGCAGAGCATGGTGGCCGAGGACATGAACCGCAACGTCAGCGGCATCAACGACTCGGCGCTGGAGATGTCCCAGTCCGCCTCGCAACTGGCGCAGGAGAGTGAACTGCTGGCCGGTCTCTCCCGCAGCCTGGATGAGCGGCTTGCGGTGTTCAAACTGGGCAAGGAGCCCTCCACTGCGCCAATGATGGCTCCTGTGTCTCCCCCCTCCGGAGAGCAGCGCGCCCGTCATTGATGGCGTCAACCCGTGTCGCTTTGTCACCCGACCTGCCAGCCAAGCTGGCAGGTTTTTTTACGCCGCCAACACGCAATCGGCATGCACCTTATCGGCATATTCAACGGCATTCGACGCCATTCACAAATTAGAGAACAATTTAAAAACAGTCAGTTAGAATGATTTGTGCGTCGCTGAACGATGTATTTAAACATTTAACTTCAAATAATTAATCAATGCAGTGCACAATGGTGATGGCCGAACATTTGGCCCATCACTAACCATCTAGTCATTTGGCAAACTGACCGAAAGGTCGGGACGCAAAGCCTCCGGTCTACAGACGTTTTGTCCAGGATAGCGGGGTTGCCACACGCAAGTGTGCATCGGGGAACTCCCCGGCCAACTGACTGCCCACATCTATCGAACAGAGGAATGTATGGCAGCAAAAATCCAACTCAATCACATCGCAACGGTGCTGGCCCTGCTGGCCAGCGGCAGCGCCCTGGCTCACGGCTACATCAGCCAGCCCGAGAGCCGCAACTACCTGTGCAAAACCGGTGGCAACAGCCAGTGTGGCGGCGTGCAGTGGGAGCCCCAGAGCGTGGAGGGGCCATCAGGCTTCCCGCAGAGCGGCCCGCAGGATGGTCAAATCGCCTCGGCGGGCAGCCCGCGCTGGAGCGAGCTCAACATCCAGACCAGCGACCGCTGGACCAAGCGTGAAGTACAGCCCGGCCCCTTCGCCATAAGCTGGACCTTCACTGCCAACCACGTCACCCGTAACTGGCGCTACTACCTCACCAAGCAGGACTGGAACCCCAACCAGCCGCTCACCCGCGCCTCGTTCGACCTGACCCCCTTCTGCGTCATCGACGGCAATATGGTGCAGCCGCCCAAGCAGGTGACCCATAACTGCATCCTGCCGGAGCGCACCGGTTATCAGGTGATCCTCGGCGTGTGGGAAGTGGGCGACACCAGCAACAGCTTCTACAACGTCATCGACGCCAAATTCAAAGATGGCAGCCAGCCGCCGCTGGAGTGGAGTCAGGCAGGCACCATCTACCCCTCCATCGATCTCGCAGTGGGTGACAAGGCGATGACCCGGGTATTCGATGCCAACGGCGAGCGCCCCGAGCTGCAGACCGTACTGACCATCACCACCGCCGAACAGGGCCAGAAGAACAACTGGCCCCATGCCCTCGCCAGCAAGATCAACGCAGAGCAGAGCCAGATCCGCGCCGGTCAGCAAGGAGCCGATGGCCAGTTCAATCCGGTCTACGGTATGAACCCCGTCTATCTGCATCGAGACAGCAAACTGGATCGAGTCGAGATTGATCTGCAACAGCTGCAGCCGCCGGTAGTGGACAGCATCAGCGTCAGAGGTCTGGCCAGCGACTATGTGCTGGACAACGGCAAGGCAACCCTCGATTTCACCGTCACCGCACAGGGAGATCTGGCCGTCACCAACACCCTCTATGACCACGGCGGCGTCGCCAAGGGTGAAAGCAGTGCCGACATCAGGGACAGCAGCCACACCTTCACAATGGCGCTGGAAGGGCTCAAGGCAGGTCACCACCAGCTGGTGATCAAGGCCACCCCGAAAGCGGGTGGCGAGACCATCCAGCAGACCATGGACCTGATGTTCAAGGAGCAGAGCAGTGGCGAATACGACTTCGTCTTCCCGAACTCGCTCAAATCCTATGCCGCCGGCACCAAGGTGCAGCAGCCAAAAAATGGCAAGGTCTATCAGTGCAAGCCCTTCCCCTACAGCGGCTACTGCCAGCAGTGGACCACCACAGCCACCCAGTACGAGCCGGGCATCGGCTCCCACTGGCAGATGGCGTGGGATGAAGTGCACTAACCCACGCTTGGCCACATAAAAAAAGGGCGTCCTCTCTAGCAGGGGACGCCCGGAAAAATCAAACCTTGCGGTTTGCATACCAACGGAACCAAGACCTCACTCTTCACTTACTTCACACACTCAACACACTCTTCAAAACAGGGTTTGTCCATTAACCCTGCCATTTTCCTCCTTCGACAATCACATCATTCGGATCGGTATCAGGGCTCAGCTTGTCACGCACATACTGGTCATAGAGTTTCAGCAGGTACTTCTCCTCACCCAGCTTGGCGAGACGGTCGTTGACCCAGTCACGCAGCTCGATATTGCCCTTCTTCACCGCCGGGGCGATGGGATCTTCCGAGCCCAGTTTTTCGGGCAGTACCCGATAGCCCGGGTTCTCCTTGGCCCAGCTGAACAGCACCAGGTTGTCCTGGGCATAGGCGTCGCCACGGCCCTGGGCCAGCGCTTGCAAGGATTCGGTATTCTTCTCGAACTTGAGCACCTTCCACTCCGGGTGGTTGCGGGTCAGCCAGATGTCGGCCGTAGTGCCGGTGGTCACGATCAGGGTCTTGCTGGCCAGATCATCGAGTTTCTTGGCAGGGCTCCCTTCCGGCACCAGCACCTGTACCGCCACTCGCAGGTTCGGGTTGGTGAAATCCACCACCTCGCGCCGCTCCGGCGTCACCGTCATATTGGCGAGGATCAGATCCACCTTGTCGCTCTGCAGGAAGGGGATGCGGCTGGCAGGCTCCACCGCCACGAACTCGATCTTGTTCTCGTCCCCCAGCAGATCCTTGGCGAAGCGGCGGCCGAGATCGGTGTCAAAACCGACGTAGTTCCCCTTCTCGTCCACGTAGCCAAACGGCGGCTTGTCGGTGAATACGCCGACGATGAGCTTGTCCCGCGCCTTGATCTTGTCGAGGGAACCGTCCGCCGCATGGGCAGCGCCGCTGGCGATACCCAGTCCCAATAAGGCACTAAGCAGAACCGAGGTGATTTTTTTCATGCTGACTCCTTTCGTTTGATGACATTTGTATAAGAAAACTTGGCGAGGAACTGGCGCGCACGCTGGCTCCTGGGATTGTCGAAAAATTGGTGGGGGGCGGCCTGCTCCAGAATGTGGCCGCCATCCATGAAGACGATGCGATCCGCCACAGCCCGGGCGAAGGCCAGCTCGTGGGTGACGATAAGCAGGGTCATGCCGCTGCCGGCGAGATCGCGGATCACCTCCAGCACCTCCTGCACCATCTCGGGGTCGAGGGCGGCGGTTACCTCGTCAAACAGCATCACCTGCGGGTTCATGCACAGCGCCCGCACGATGGCGATGCGCTGCTGCTGACCGCCGGAGAGCTGGCGCGGATAGTCATGGCGCCGCTCCCACAGGCCGATGCGGGTCAGCAACTGCTCGGCTTGCAGCAGCGCCTCTGCCCGCTCCCGCTTTTGCACCTGCAGGGGGCCGAGCAGCACGTTCTCCAGAACCGTCAGGTTGGGGAAGAGGTGATAGCTCTGGAACACCATGCCGATCCGCTGGCGCACTCGTTGCCAGTCGGTGGCACCATCCAGCAACACACCATCGAAGCGGATCTCGCCCCCCTGAATGGGCTCGAGCCCGTTGAGAGTGCGCAGCAGTGTGCTCTTGCCACAACCACTTGGCCCCAGAATGACGATCACCTCCCCGGCGCGCACGCTGAGGCTGATCCGATCCAGCACCAGATTCGGACCGAACTGTTTACTGACAGAACCGAGTTCAAGCAGAGGTGTCATACCGCATTACCCCATTGTTGCTCCAGCCGGCGCGAGGCGAGCGAGAGCGGATAGCAGACCAGAAAAAAGAACAGAAACAGCAGACCGTAAATAAGTAGCGAGCCATAGGTGCGCTCGATGATCTGCTGGCCCACCTTGATCACTTCCACCACCCCGATCAGCACCGCCAGCGAACTGGTCTTGATGATGCGGGTGTAGATGTTGATGGTCGGCGGCGTCAGCCGCTGCAACGCCTGTGGCAGCAACACATGGCGATAGAGCTGCCAGGTCGAGAGCCCGAGCGCCAAGCCGGCCTCCTGCTGACCACGGGCGAGGGAGTTGAGGCCACCGCGCACCACCTCTCCCACCTCGCTGGCGCCCCAGAGGGCAAGAACCAGCACGGCGCACCAGAAGGCCGGAATATCGAGGCCGAAAAAGATCGGCAACCCGAAGAAAAATAGATAGAGCCACACCAGTACCGGCACCACCCGAAACAGCTCGAGATAGCTGCGCAGCAGCCCCCGTACCAACCGGCCGCCCTGTTGTGCCAACACGCCGTAAGCGACACCGCCGAGGGTGGCAAACAGGATAGCCAGCAGCGAGATAGCGAGGGTCTGACCCGCGCCCACCGCCAGCAGTGGCAGCGCCTGCGTCAGCTGCTCAGTAACGGAATTGACCATATTGAGCCCTCCTTTCCTGCTTCTTGGTGACGAGAGAGGGTGGCAGCTGGAAGATAAGTGCCCACATCGGGCTCCTCGCCTGCATTAGCGATTCAGTGACCGAACTGACCATGTTGCAGCCTCCTTTCAACGAGTCGCAGAGCGAGGGAAAGCGGCAAAAAGATCAGCACGCACATCAAGGTCAGCACCGCCAGCATCTCGTAGGTCTTGTAGTAGAGGGCGATGTAATTCTTGGTGGTGTAGAGCAGCTCTGGCACCGCCACCGCCGAAGCCACGGTCGTCTCCTTGAGCAGGAAGATGAAGTTGGCAAACAGCGCGGGCAGGCTGGCGAGCCAGGCCTGGGGCAACTGCACGTGGCGCAGCAGTTGCCAGCGAGAAAGCCCGATAGCCCGACCAGCCTCCAGCTGACTGGCGGGCACCGCCTGAATGCCTGCACGCAGCGCCTCGGTCAGATAACCACCGCCGAGGAAGGTCATGGCAATCACCGCAGTGGTAAAACCCGACAGCGACAAACCGAGCGCAGGCAGCCCGAAATAGAGGAAGAAGAGCTGGATAAGCAGCGGCGTGTTGCGGGCCAGCTCGACATACCCGCGGATCAGCGCGCTGAGCGGCCGCTTGTGCAGGCTCAACAAGGCTACGTTGAGCAGGGCGACCGCCAGCGAAGTGAGGATCACTATGGCTCCCAGCTGCAAGGTGACCCAGACCGCCTTGCCGAAGGCGGGCAGCGTCGTAAGGATAAAGGGCAGATCCAGATTCATGCCGGGATCCTCCCGTCACGCTGCAGACGCTGGGGCAGCACAGTGATCGCATCCGGGTACTTGATGCCTGCACCGGTATTGAGCACGACAACCTGCTCCTGCTCCCGGATCCAGCCCGCCTCGCGCAGTTGACGAGCGGCAGCAAACGCGGCGGCCCCTTCCGGGCAGACAAAGCTCCCTTCGCGAGAAGCAAGCAAGCGGATCTCGCTCTGGATCGCCTTGTCATCCACCGCGATGGCGCAACCCTCGGTGCGATAGAGGGCGTCCAGCACCAGAAAATCCCCCAGCGCCTTGGGCACATTGATGCCGAATGCCAGCGTCCGGGAGTCGGGCCAGAAGCTCGACTCGGCGGCTCTCTGTTGCCACGCCTCTACGATGGGCGCGCAACCGCTCGCCTGCACGGCCACCAGCCGGGGCAGCTCCCCCTTGACCCAGCCCAGCTCCTGCAGCTCGCGCAGCCCCTTGTAGATACCGATAAGGCCGACCCCGCCACCGGTGGGATAGATGATCACATCCGGCAGGGTCCAGCCCAGCTGTTCGGCAATCTCCAGCCCCATGGTCTTCTTGCCCTCAATCCGGTAGGGCTCCTTCAGGGTTGAGGCATCAAACAGGGAGTGCTCCGCCACCGCCTGCGCCACCTGACGACCGGCATCGCTGATCAGGCCATCCACCAGATAGAGACGGGAGCCGGCGAGGGAGGTCTCCAGTCGGGTGATGGCGGGAGCTGCCTGCGGCATAACGATGGTGCTACGCAGTCCGGCGCGGGCACCGTAGAGCGCCCATGCAGCCCCTGCGTTGCCGTTGGTCGGCATGGCGAAGTGGGTGACGCCGAGTTCACGCGCGCGGGAGATGCCCACCGCTGCACCACGAGCCTTGAAGGAGCCGGTGGGGATGACGCTCTCGTCCTTCATCCAGAGATCCGGAATACCGATCTGCTTGCCCAGCGTGGGCAGCCGTAGCAACGGGGTAAGCCCCTCACCCAACGTCACAACGTGGGCGGGATCCCGCACCGGCAGCAACTCGTGATAACGCCACAGGCTGGCCGGGCGACCCGACAATGCCGCCGGGTGCCAGGCTCGCTTCAACGCATCGAGATCGTAGCTGGCCAGCAGTGGTGCACCTACCCGGCTCAGTTGCCAGGGCTGGTCGGCATCATGGATCTCGCCACTCTTGCTGCAACGCAGATGTGATAGGTAGCTATACGGCATGCTTTATCCTGAATGGATCGACTTTGGTCAGTCACTTATTCCATCCTGCAATCCAAGTGCCGGATAACAAACAAAATTAACTGGCAAACCTAAGTGAAAAAATTCATATGAAGCCGTCTTTTTTGCTGGCAATCTCATCTGCCAGCAATAAAGAAGGGGAGCCATTGGCTCCCCTTCTGCTCTTCTCTTCCGATTCAAATCTGGAAGTCGATGGCAGGCTCGCTGCCCATGGCGCGGGCCTGGATATCCGCCAGCGCCAGCTCGGGGTTGCAGAGCTGGATAAACTGCCAGGCAAAGTTGTGCTGGAACTGCCCCTGCTTGAGGCCAATCCAGGCGGTGTGGGGGGCAAACAGATGGCTGCCGTCGAGCTGTACCAGCCCCTGATCACGCTGGCCGTCGAACGCCATGTCGGCCAGTATGCCGACCCCCATCTCCAGCTCGACATAGGTCTTGATGACATCGGAGTCCTGCGCCGTCAGCAGGATCTGCGGTTCAATGCCAGCCGCAGCAAAGGCTTCATCCACCCGCACCCGCCCGGTCAACCCGGCTTGATAGGTGACGATGGGCCAGTTGGCCAGCGCCGCCAGCGTCAGATCCCGCTCGCCTGCCAGCGGATGTTGCTCGGGCACCACGATGTTGTGGTGCCAGCGGTAGTAGGGGAATGCCACCACCCCTTCGCTCTTGTCGAGCTGCTCGCTGCTGATGCCGATATCCACCTCGCCGGTCTGCACCAACCGCACTATCTCCTCCGGGCTGCCCTGACGCAGCTCCAGCTGTACCAGCGGGAACTGCTCGCGAAACGCCTTTACCACCCGCGGCAAGGCATAGCGCGCCTGGGTATGGGTGGTCGCCACCAGCAAACGGCCCGAGTCACGGTTGGCAAAGGTGCTGGCCAGTTTGCGGATGTTGTTGGCGTCATTGAGAATGCGCTCGGCAATCACCAGCAGCTCCTTGCCAGGCTCGGTCATACCGAGCAGCCGCTTGCCGTAGCGGATAAAGAGCTCGATACCGAGCTCCTCTTCCAGCTCGCGGATATGGCGACTCACCCCGGATTGCGAGGTAAAAAGGGCGTTGGCCACCTCGGTCAGGTTGTAATCCCGCCGCGCTGCCTCCCGGATAATTCGTAACTGCTGAAAATTCACCTTGTCGCCTCCTGCGAAGAGTGGGTGACACAAGCTGGTCACCCCCTCATTTTTGTTATTTGGCCGGATCATGCCCCGGCAGAGCGCCTGAACCCGGGCAGCCATGCCACCCGCAACAAAACATCAAATCTGGTAATCGGGATAGAACTGCGCCTGTCTGGCCACCAGCCGTACTCCCTGCCCCGGGGCAAACTGCTTGGCCGCCTCCTTGCTCAGCTCCGCCTCGTAGTGGGCCCCTTTGGTCTCGCCATCGCCACGCAGCTCCACCCGAATGCGTGGCCCCATGGGCAGCAAACGGGTGATGGTGGCACGGATCCCGCCCGGCGCATCGGCTGGCAGAATCTCCAGTTCATGGGGACGAACATAGGCGATGGCGGCACTGCCGTGGGCCAGATGAGAAGCCGACGGCCCGCCGAGCAGCTGCTCGCCGACACCGAATCCCTGCTCCGCTACCCGGCCGCGGAACTGGTTCACGCTGCCAAGAAAGCTGTGGACGAAGGAGCTGGCGGGCTGGTCGTAGACCTCGGCCGGGGTGCCGATCTGCTCGACCCGTCCGGCGTTCATCAGCACCACCCGATCCGCTACCTCCAGCGCCTCCTCCTGATCGTGGGTGACGAACAGGCTGGTGACATGCAGCTCGTCGTGCAGCTCGCGCAGCCAGCGGCGCAGCTCCTTGCGCACCTGCGCATCGAGGGCGCCGAAGGGCTCGTCCAAGAGCAGTACCTTGGGCTGAACCGCCAGCGCGCGGGCCAGCGCGACCCGCTGACGCTGACCGCCGGAGAGCTGGGTCGGGTAGCGCTCGGCCACGTGGCTGAGCTGCACCAGATCCAGCAGCTCCTTGACCCGGGCACGAATGGCCGCCTCGGCCGGGCGTTCACTGCGCGGTTTGACCCTAAGGCCAAACGCTACGTTCTCGAACACCGTCATGTGGCGAAACAGAGCGTAGTGCTGGAACACGAAGCCGACGTTGCGCTCACGCACATGGAGATCCGAGGCGTCCTCACCGCGGATGATGACGCAGCCACTGTCGGCCTGCTCCAGCCCGGCGATGATCCGCAGCAACGTGGTCTTGCCACAGCCGGAGGGGCCGAGCAGCGCCACCAGCTCACCGTCGTGAAAGTCGAGGTTGATGTCTGCCAGCGCCGCGTACTGATTGAAATGCTTGTTGAGTTGTTGAACCTGAATGCTCATGGCTGCCTCTTTAAAACGGTGATCAGTGAGATTTGGTGGGCTGGGCACGCAGCCGGGCCAACAGGGTTTCCCCCAGCAGGGTGAAGATCCCGAACAGAGCCAATAGGCTTGCCACTGCAAAGGCGGCGCCGGTCTGGTACTCGTTGTAGAGGATCTCGATATGCAGCGGCAGGGTATTGGTCTGGCCGCGAATATGACCGGAAACCACCGACACCGCGCCAAACTCCCCGACCGCACGGGCGGTACAGAGCAGCAGACCGTACATCAGGCTCCAGCGAATGCCGGGCAGGGTGACGCGCCAGAACATCTGCAGACCGCTCGCCCCCAGCATGATGGCCGCCTCCTCCTCTTCCGGGCCACGCGCCTCCATCTGGGGCAGCAGCTCGCGCACCACGAAGGGTACGGTAATGAAGGTGGTGGCCAAGATGATCCCCGGGGTGGCGAAGATGATCTTGATGTCGTGTTCGCTCAGCCAGTCACCGAACCAGCCGCGGCTGCCGAACATCAACACCAGCATCAGACCGGCGATCACCGGCGACACCGAGAAGGGCAGATCGATGATGGTGATGAGCAGCTGCCGACCGGGGAAGCGGAAACGGGCGATGGCCCAGGCCGCCGCGATCCCGAACAGCAGATTGAGTGGAACGGCGCAGAACGTCACCAGTGCGGTGAGACCGAGGGCGCTCAGGGCATCCGGCTCGCTGATGGCGTGCCAGAAGAAGGCCAGCCCGGGGCTCAGCGCCTGAATAAAGACGGTGGCCAACGGCAGCAGCAACAGGGCGGCAAACCAGCCGAGACCCACCGTGATGAGCAGCCATTTGACCCACTGGGGTTCGCGGATCACTGGAGGTGCCTTGCGCACGGGAGCAACCTCCACAGGGGCGACTTCAAGGGCGAGTGTCGATGCGTTCATATCCGGCTCCCTCCGATACGAGACCAGCTCCAGGCCTGCAACTTGTTGATTAGCAGTAACAAAATGAATGAGATCAGCAGCATCACCACGGCAATGGCAGAGGCGCCGGCATAGTCGTACTCCTCCAGATGGCTCATGATCATCAGCGGTGCGATTTCCGAGACCATCGGCAGGTTGCCGGCGATAAAGATGACGGAGCCGTACTCCCCCACAGCACGGGCAAACGCCAACGCAAAGCCGGTGAGCAGGGCCGGGATCAGGGTCGGCCAGAGCACGTGGATAAAGGTCTGCCAGCGATCGGCGCCGAGGCTGGCGGCGGCCTCCTCCTGCTCGCTCTCAGCCTCTCGCAGCACCGGCTGCAGGGTGCGCACCACAAAAGGCAGCCCGATAAAGGTGAGGGCGATAACGACGCCGATGGGGTTGTAGGCGAGCTGGATGCCGAGCGGCGCCAGCAGATGGCCGATCCAGCCGTTGGGGGCGAAAATGGCGCACAGGGCGATGCCGGATACAGCGGTCGGCATGGCAAATGGCAGGTCGATCAACGCATCCACCAGTCGACGACCGGGGAAGGTGTAACGCACCAGGATCCAGGCCAGGATCAGGCCAAACAGGCTGTTGAGCAGCGCCGCGACAAAGGCCGCCCCGAAGCTCAGGCGAAAGGAGGCGAGCACCCGGGGTGAACCTATCACCTGCCAGAACTCGGCAGCGGTGAGGTTGTTCGCGGCAAACAGCACCAAGGCCGAGAGCGGCAACAGCACCAGCAGCCCCAGATAGAGCAAAGTAAAGCCGAGGGTCGGGCCAAATCCCGGCAGGACTGAGTAAGAACCAAATCGCATAACGATTCCATTTGTTATGAAAAACATCAGATGTAGCGATTCTGCTTACTCTCCTTTTAAGCAACAAACACCATTTGCGACTTTGCTAATTACTTTTTTGTCTAACAACGGTGCGACAAGGCTTTTAGAGCGATCCAAATAAAAAAAGGTCTTTTATATAAATAAAAGACCTAAGAAATGGAGCAATACGGAGCGCAACATTCAAAGAGCAGGGTTCGCAACAGCTCACCCGATAACATATCCCGCCATTGGTTAAGGGCCGATGGCAGAGACAACAACAGTTCTGATAGCCGAAGCCGCTTGCGGAGCAACCACCAGCTCGGCCCGGCGATAGAGTGAGCCAAGCAGCTCCAACCCCTGATGCCAGTCGCCATGGCCGGACTGGGCATTGATATGGCCCACGTTGCCGGCGTCGAACAGAGGCACCTGCCACTGGCGACTCCAGTATTCGGCCCGCTCGAAGCTCATCCAGGGATCGTTGCGACTGGCCACCAGCTGGGCGGAGACTTGCAACGGCCCTTCCAGCCGCTCATCGACAATCCCGAAACGGGCCGGGTCAGCCGGTGCCACCAGAAAGAGCGAGGCGACCTTCTCCGGCTGCAATCTGGCTGCCGCGATGGCAGTCAGGGCACCGAAAGAGTGGGCCACCAGATGGACCCGACTGCGACGACTTCTCAACTTGCTCGCCAGCTTGGCACTCCAGACCGTGAGATCCGGTTTCTCCCATGGCAGACCCGTCATCCGTTGCCAGTAGGGAAAATGCTCGTGCCAGCGACTTTGCCAGTGATCCGGCCCACTGTTGTGCAGACCGGGAACCAGGAGGATCTTGTTCATCTTGGTGCTCCTATCGGCTGGCACAGGGGCCAGTTCAAAGGGGTTATACGGAGTTACCTGCCTCAGCCACCGGGTTGGTAGATCTGGTCAAACAGACCGCCCTGCGCGAAGTGTTTCTTCTGGGCTTTATCCCAATTCCCCTCGATATCCTTGACTGTAAAGAGTGCAAGCTTGGGGAACTGATCTGCGGTCTCTTTCAGGATCGCCGGATTGCTGGGGCGGTAGTGATACTTGGCAACTATGTGCTGTCCCTCGTCGGAGTAGAGGTAGTCTAGGTAGGCCTTGGCCACCGTTTCGGTGCCGTGCTTCTTGGCAACCTTGTCCACCACCGCGACCGGCGGCTCAGCCAGTATGGAGACCGATGGCACCACCAGCTCGAACTTGTCGCTGGCACCGGGCTGACCCAGTACCAGCAGGGCTTCGTTCTCCCATGCCAGCAGCACATCGCCAAGACCACGCTCGATAAAGCTGGTGGTGGCACCGCGGGCGCCGGAGTCCAGCACCTTCACATTCTTGTAGAGATCGCCGACAAACTGTTTGGCCCCCTCTTCATTGCCACTCTTTTTCAGGGCATAACCCCAGGCGGCCAGATAGTTCCAGCGGGCACCGCCGGAGGTCTTGGGATTGGGGGTCACGATGGCCACATCCTTGCGCACCAGGTCGCCCCAATCCTTGATCTGCTTGGGATTGCCCTTGCGTACCAAGAAGACGATGGTCGAGGTGTAGGGCGCTGCATTATTGGCCAGACGGTTCTGCCAATCCGCTGCGATAAGACCTTGCTTGGCAACGGCGTTGACGTCGTAGGCCAGCGCCAGCGAGACCACGTCAGCTTCCAGCCCGTCCACTACGGCGCGAGCCTGCTTGCCGGAACCACCGTGAGACTGGCTCACCACCACGTCGTCACCGGTTTTGGCCTTCCACTCCTTGGCAAAGGCAGAGTTGTACTCCTGAAACAGCTCGCGGGTCGGATCGTAGGAGACGTTGAGCAGGTGCACTTCCGCAGCGTAGGCTTGGCCAAAGGCCAGCACGGAGAAGAGGGAGAGAGCGGTCATTCGCAGTTTCATGGTGATACTCCATATCGTTGGGTTGAGAGCAGCATGCCGCGGAGTTGTTATGCCGAGAAGAAAGAAATAACTCTTTGCTTATCTCTTTTGCTCATATCAGGCAGCCACACGCCACAAGGAGCCAGACGCAGACTCTGTGAGCCATGCCCCTCTGTGACCTCAAGCGCTGTGCCATCATGGGAACAAAGCAGGCAGATGACGAAAAGGAAGTCGTTATGTGGATCAATGCAGAACCCGTCAACGGTGCCCTGGTCTCGCTGGCCATCGGCCTCATCATCGGACTTGAGCGGGGCTGGCAGGTACGCCAACTGGGGGATAACCAGCGCATCGCCGGGATGCGTACCTACGGCCTCATCGGCCTGCTCGGCGGGGTCTGCGGCTTGCTGCTGCCGACCCTGGGCCCCTGGCTGCCGCTGCTCGGCCTGCTGGCGGTGGTGATCGGTTGCGGCCTCTCGGTCTGGCTGGCCCAGCGCTGGCAGGGAGAGTTCGGTCTCACCAGCTCGGTGGCCATGCTGCTCACCTATCTGCTGGGGCTGATGTCGGTACTGCTGAGCCCGAGCGAGGCGGTGGCCTGCGCCGTGCTGGCCGCCCTGCTGATGGGGCTCAAGGGCAAGATCCAGCAGGGGATGCTGTTTCTCAGCGAAACCGAATTCCACGCCACCCTGCGCTTTCTGCTCATCTCGCTGGTGCTGCTGCCGGTACTGCCCAACGAGGAGATGGGGCCCCTCGACGCCTTCAACCCCTTCAAGATCTGGCTGATGGTGGTGGTGATCGCCGGCATCTCCTTTTGTGGCCACTTCGCGGTACGCCTACTCGGTACCCGCGCCGGACTGGTGCTCACCAGCATACTGGCGGGATTGGCCTCCTCCACCGCCCTCACCCTGCAGTTCGCCCGCCTCAACAAGGAACAAGGGGGGCTGGAGCGGCTGCTGGCCACCGGCATCCTGCTGGCAGGGGCCACCATGTGGCTGCGGCTGCTGGTACTGGTACTGCTGATTCACAGCGAGCTGGCGATGCGCCTCGCTGCCCCGCTCGTGCTGCTGGCGACCACGGTGTACGGCTTTGCCTTCTGGTTCTGGCGCCAGCGCGAGGAGCTGACTGACGGCCCGGTACAGCCGGAAACCAGCAACCCGCTCGATCTGGCCACCGCCATCAAGTTCGGCCTGCTGCTGGCGCTGATCGGCTTTATGGCAACTCTGCTGCAAGACAAGGTGGGCAACTCGGGGGTCTATCTGCTGTCGCTGGTGTCGGGGATCACCGACGTGGACGCCATCACCTTGTCGCTTTCCCAGCTATCCCACAAGGAGCTGGCACTGGAGGTGGCGGCCCGCGGCATCCTGCTCGCCGGTTTGATCAACTCGCTGGTGAAGGGGTTGCTGGCGCTTGGCATCGGCGGTCGCAGTCTGGGGCTGCGGGTGCTGCTCCCCTACTTCATCTCGGCGCTGCTGATCCTGCCCCTCGTCTGGCCAGCAGGATGACGGGAATCACCTGCCAGAAGTGACAGACTGACGCCTTTCGCGCTTGTCACGTATACTGCCCCCTCTTGCAGCATGAGGAGGTAGCAATGGCGAGCGACTGGGACAAGGTACTGGCAGGCGGGGCGCTGGACAGCCAGAGCGAGGAGATAGCCAACGACCGGATCCGCGGTCAGGCGCTGCTGGCCCGGCTCAATGGTTCATCGGCGGGCGATGGCCCTCTGCGCCAGCAGATTTGCCGCGAGCTGTTCGGCCACTGCCCCGACTCCTGCTGGATCAGCACGCCGTTCACCTGCGAGTTTGGCCGCAACATTCATATCGGCGAGAAGACCTTCTTCAACTTCAACGTCACCATTCTCGACGTGGGCGAGGTACACATCGGCAGCCATGTGCTGCTGGCCCCCAACGTGCAGATCTACACCGCCACCCACACCATGAACTATCTGGAACGACGCAACTGGACTGCCTACAACAAGCCGGTACGGATCGGCGATGACTGCTGGATCGGCGGCGGCGCCATCATCTGCCCCGGCGTCACCATAGGGCCGCGATCCATCATTGGCGCTGGCGCCGTGGTCACCCGCGACATCCCCGCCGACTCGGTGGCAGTGGGCAATCCGGCCAGGGTGATCCGCACTCTCAAGCAGGATGAGGAGCGCTGCTGGGAGCTGGCCCAATGATGGCGCTGGCACTGCTGCCACTGGGCTGGACCCTCTGGCTCGGCCTCGACAGCCAGCAGTGGTGGCCACTGGCCGCACTGCTGACCATGAGTCTGCTGACGCTGGCGGCCTACGCCTGGGACAAGCGGCAGGCGGTGCGGGGCGAGTGGCGCATTCCCGAATCGAGGCTCCATCTGCTGGAGCTGTGCGGCGGCTGGCCGGGCGCTCTGGTGGCCCGCCAGTGGCTGCGTCACAAGACCCAGAAGCGCAGCTACCGGCTGGTCTTCTGGTTTATCGTGCTGCTGCACCTCACCCTGTGGGCGCTCTGGGTCGGGCGGCCACTCTGGCAGCAATAGCTGTCTGCGTCACAAAGGGACAATGGGCCCCATTGCGGCCGCCCGGCGGCTGTGAGAAAACAGAGCAGATCTCATCAGCGTTTTCGCCGTCTATAGACGACAAGGAGTCGTGACATGACCATGTGGACAGGCATAGTCCTGATCGTATTTATCAGCGTATTGTTCGGATATCTCGGCAAGCGGGCCCGCTATCAGATGGGGGATGCCCGCATCACCGACCGCCTCGGCAGGCAGGATATGATCATCAGAGAGTTGCAGGAGCGGATCGCCAATCTGGAGGCGATCGTCATCGAAGAGGAGAAACGGCGCCCGTTCCGGGAGCTGTGATCTTTCACCGCCAGGTTTCAGATACAGAGAGGGCTGCATGATGCAGCCCTCTATCGTTTCAGCAAATTCAGATTGCCAGCGGCAGCAACTCGGCATAGTCGCGGATCGCCGGAAAAGTGGTGATGCTCTGCTCCGGCTTGCAGCTGTCCGGATTCTGGATCGCCAGCTGATAGCCGATGCCATAGTCGGCGGCGGCCCGCAGGATCCGCTCGCTATCATCCACAAACAGGGTGCGGGCCGGATCGAACGCCAGCCGCTCGGCCAGAGCCTGCCAGCAGAGCTGGCTCTCCTTCGACCAGCCCAGCTCATGGGTACTCACCATCAGATCCAGATGTTTGCTTAGTCCCAACTGCGCATCCTTCACCGACAGACTGGCAGGGTGGGCATTGGTGAAAAGCACCAGCTGCTTGCCCGCGGCGCGCAGCGCGGCCAGAAAGGGGATGGCGTGGGGACGCCACTGGATCTTCGCCAGCAGCTCCTGCTTGAGGGCACGAATATCGAGCCCCAGGGTCTCGCTCCAGTAATCCACGCAGTACCAGTTGAGGGTGCCGTTGACGGCGTGATAGTGGACATCGATCTGCGCTTTGGCTTCATCCAGCGGCAGACCAAGCCGCTCGGCGTAACGCTCCGGCACCAGCTGCTGCCAGAGGTGGTTGTCAAAATGCAGATCGATCAGGGTGCCATCCATATCGAGCAAGACGGTATCTATCTGGTGCCATGGCAAGGTGTTTGAGCGGGAGTGTGGCATCGGGCCTCTTGATCGCGGATCTCGGAAAACGGGGCGGCAGTATAACGGATTTTTCCTCCCCCTTTCCCCTCCCTGCCCCGTGGTGTTCGGTGTGCGAGTCGTTTACTCTTGAAGCACGATTTTTTAACGAGCTGTCACCCCTGATGAGTGAGCACCACAAAAGCCCCCCCGAACAGATTTCGATCGACCAGCTGGAGCAGGAGAAGAGCAAACCGGAGATCCTCAAGGCCGAGATCGTGGCCGAGAGCCGGCTGTTCAGAGTGGAATCCCTCCACCTCAAATTCTCCAACGGTGAGGAGCGGGTCTACGAGCGGATGCGCGGCGGCAATCGTGGTGCCGTCATGGTGGTGCCGCTGTTCGATGAGCAGACCCTGCTGCTGGTGCGCGAATATGCCGCCGGCACCCACTCCTACGAGCTGGGCTTTCCCAAGGGGCTGATTGACCCGGGCGAAGATGCCTTCGAGGCAGGCAACCGGGAGCTGATGGAAGAAGCGGGCTTTGGCGCCAACAGCCTGACCCTGCTCAAACAGGTGTCGCTGGCGCCGGGGTACTTCTCCAGCCGGATGGACATTTTGCTGGCCCAGGATCTCTTCCCCGAACAGCGGATCGGCGACGAGCCCGAACCGCTGGAGGTGATCCCCTGGCCGCTGAACCGGATCGACGAATTGCTGGCGCGGCCCGACTTCACCGAGTCGCGCAGCATCAGTGCCCTGCTCTTGGCCCAAAAGTGGCTGACGGAGCAGACAAAGTAGCCCGCAGACGGGCAGTTAACAGACAGAGGATAACGAGATGCAGGAGTTGTTGGCCTGGGTGCCGGGG
Organism: Aeromonas sp. SER; assembly: GCF_038739615.1. Lineage (NCBI taxonomy): Bacteria > Pseudomonadati > Pseudomonadota > Gammaproteobacteria > Aeromonadales > Aeromonadaceae > Aeromonas > Aeromonas sp. SER. The sequence continues at coordinate 197,230 of NZ_JBCGFC010000008.1, forward strand.
GTCAAGGAGATTGCCCGCGAAGCCGGAAGGATCCTTCACGACATCTATCACGGCGGTCAGTTCGAGCGTCAGCTGAAGGAGGATGCGACCCCGGTCACCAGTGCCGATCTTGCTGCCGATGCCTACCTCAAACAGGCGCTCTCGGCGCTCACCCCCCATGTGCCGGTGCTGACCGAAGAGGCGGCCGACATCCCCTTCAGCCAGCGATCCAACTGGCGGCAATACTGGCTGGTGGATCCCCTCGACGGCACTGGCGAATTTATCGCGGGCAGCGGCGACTTCGCCACCCTGATCGCCCTGGTGCGGGACAATGTGCCGGTGCTCGGGGTCATCTATGCTCCCGAGTCCAACGTGCTCTACTGGGCGGTGCGCGGCTACGGCGCCTTCAAGGAGGTGAATGGCGAGGTGTTGCCCATCAGCGCCATGCACCACGAGCATGACCAGCCTGACTCGCTGGTGGTGGCCATCAGCCGCCGCCAGAAGCTGGAGAAGCTCACCCGCCGTCTCAACCCGGCCATCAACTACGAGCTGATCCCGCTCGGCTCCAGCTCCCTCAAATCCTGTCTGGTGGCGGAAGGGGCGGCCGATTGCTACGTGCGGCTCGGCCCCACCGGCGAGTGGGACACTGCCGCCGCCCAGTGCATCGTCGAGGCGGCTGGTGGCCGCATCCTCAGCCTGGCGTTGCAGCCACTCAGCTACAACGAAACCGAGTCGCTGGAGAACCCGGACTTTATCGTGATGGGGGATCCGGATCTCGCCTGGGGCAACATTCTGGCCCACTAGGCCGATAGCGATATCATCACACCAGACAAGCAGGCGGCCCGATGGCCGCCTGCTTTTTCAGAGAAGTTACCCCGGGTAATGGCCGGAGTGATCCGCTGGTCAAGGCGCTCTTGAACAGCGTTATACGCTGGCAAAGCGGCAAAATGATAGTGAAACATCACAATCGGTCGGCGAGAAATGGTGCGATTTTTCACGTAATTCTGAAAACACCTGATTAGCCAAAATAAAAAAACGAGTGAAGATCAAATTTTGGTTTTATATTTCACAAAAATAACCATTGTCAGTTTTGTTGCATTCTGTGATCCAGATTCCATTCCCAATCTCGCTGGCTAAACCCCGCAATGGCAGTGATATGTTTCAGTCTCGCCTTTTGAGAATTAAATCCCGATAAACCACAATGAACTCAGATTAAAACACTAACAAAAAGTGAATTAGTAATGAGTTTATCTGTAGAGGCTACCAAGGAGCTATCCGGTTCCTGCTCCACCACTGCCAGCACCACCCGCTGGCGCCGTCACGACACCCACTGGGTTATCAGCCTGTTTGGCACCGCCGTTGGCGCCGGTATCCTGTTCCTGCCCATCAATCTGGGTCTGGGCGGCATCTGGCCCCTCGTTATCGTCGCGGTACTGGCAGGCCCCATGACCTTCCTCGCCCACCGCGGGCTGGCGCGCTTCGTGCTCTCCTCGTCACGCCCCCACGCCGACTTTACCGAAGTCGCGGAGGAGCATTTCGGCAAGATGGCCGGTCGCCTCATCTCGGCGCTCTATTTCCTCTCCATCTTCCCGATCCTGCTCATCTACGGGGTCGGGCTGACCAACACGGTGGAGAGCTTTATGGTCAACCAGCTCGGCATGGCAACCCCGGATCGGGTGATGCTCTCCGGCGTACTGGTATTCGCCATGATCGCCGTGATGCTGGCGGGTGAGAAAGCGATGCTGCGCGCCTTCGCCTTTATGGTCTATCCGCTGGCGGCCATTCTGGCGGCCCTCTCCTGCTATCTGATCCCTCAGTGGCAATGGCCGGAAGTGACCGCGTTTGAAGGGGTCAGCTTCCTCAACACCGTCTGGCTGGCGCTGCCGGTCACCGTGTTCGCCTTCAGCCACGCCGCCGCCATCTCCGGCTTTGCCAACGTGCAGCGCCGTGAATATGGCGAGCAGGCCGAAGCCAAGAGCGGCCTGATCCTGCGCAACACCACAGTGATGCTGGTGGGCTTCGTGCTGTTCTTCGTCTTCTCCTGCGTGCTGAGCCTCTCGCCAGCCCAGCTGGCCGAAGCCAAGGCCCAGAACGTCTCTGTGCTCTCCTATCTCGCCAACATCACCGATAACCCGGTGATCGTGACTCTGGGGCCGCTCATCGCCTTTATCGCCATCAGCTCCTCCTTCCTCGGCCACTTCCTCGGTGCCCGCGAAAGCCTCAAAAGCCTGATCGCCAAGCCCACCGGCCTGCCGCAGGCCAAGGCGGACAAGGTCGGCATCGCCCTGATGTTCTTCTCTATCTGGGGTGCAGCTGTCATCAACCCGGGCATTCTGGGGCTGATGGAAACCCTCTCCGGCCCGGTCATCGCCATGATCCTGTTTATCATGCCGGTCATTGCCATCTACAAGGTGGAGGCGCTGGCCCGCTTCCGTCACGGCTGGACCAACGGCTTTATCCTGCTGACCGGCTCGCTGGCAGTATCGGCGCTGATCTTCAGCCTGTTGAAGTAACGACTCGCAGCAGAAAACAAAAAAGAGAGGCGACCCTGGGGTCGCCTCTCTTGTCTCTGTTCGGGTGTGCGCTCAGCCCAGCTTGGCACCGTTCTCCACCGCCTGCTCGGGGATAGCCATCACTACGGCGCCATCCGGCCGGTAGAAACCGGTCAGCAGAAATTCAGACTGAAACGGGCCGATCTGCTTGGTCGGGAAGTTGACTACGGCGATGATCTGGCGGCCCACCAGCTGCTCTGGCTGGTAGAGAGCGGTGATCTGGGCGCTGCTCTTGCGTATCCCCAGTTCGGGGCCAAAATCCGCCCACACTTTGTAGGCCGGTTTACGCGCCTCGGGGAACGGCTCGACCCGCACCAGAGTACCCACCCTCAGCTCCACCATCTCGAAATCCTGCCAGCTAATCGTCTCCATTTCGGCTCCAGTTTATCGTGCACCTTGCATGACCCGCAGCATGGCCCAAAGAGAGCATCCCGTCTTCGGCGATCAGCCGTTTCGTTACGGCAGGCGGCCGTTTTGTTGGCGCCAGAGGGATGGTGTGAGCCCGGTCTCGGCCAGGAAGCGCTCGCTGAAGGCCCCCTGATTCTGGTAACCACAACGGCTGGCAATCTCGCCGACGGGCAGCTGCGTGCTGGCAAGCAGGGTACACGCCAGCGCCATGCGCCGACTGCGAATGTAGTGGGAGACGCTCACCCCCAACTGCTGGCGAAAGGCGAGCTTGAACTGGCTCTGGCCAAGGCAGGCGATGGCGGCGAGTTGCTGATTGGTCAGCGGGGCAGCGAGGTTGGCATCGATATGGCGTTGCACCTTGAGGATGCGGGCGGCAAGGCGTGGAATGGCTGCGCTCTGCATCCCCTGCCCTTCCGCCAGCAGGGAGAGCCACACCTGCTCCATGCCCGCCACCTGCCGCCCCTCGGCCACCATGCGGTGCAGAAAAGCGAGGTAGTGGCGCTGGGGCTCATCCAGCTCGATAAAGGGGCGGGCCGCCAGATCGCCGGGCAGCCAGTCGCTCTCCTGCACCAGAAACGAAAGCGCCGGATCGGCGGCGTAGTCGTGTCGCTCGCCGGGGGCGATGACGCATGCAGAACCGGGGGCAAGCCGACGCCCATGGCCCTGCACCTCGATCTCGAGGGGACCGTCCAGGGGGATCACCAGCTGGGCAAAGTCGTGGCTATGGCTGCAGACGTGGTGGTGATAGTGGCGCAGGCTGAAGCGGGACATGACAGATAGCAATGACGCGGCCAGGGCCGCGTCATTGGGGGTTATTCCTTGTCGAAATCTTCGATCTCTTTGCCCAGCGCTTCCATGATGGCGCGCGCTTCGGCAGGGACACTGTCCGGATGATCCTTGCGCAAGTCTTCGTCGCAAGGGAGCGGCTGGCCGGTGAAAGCGTGCAGGAAGGCTTCACAGAGCAGCTCGCTGTTGGTCGCATGACGCAGGTTGTTCACCTGACGGCGGGTGCGCTCATCGGTCAACACTTTCAACACCTTGAGCGGGATCGAGACGGTAATCTTCTTGACCTGTTCGCTCTTCTTACCGTGTTCCGCGTAGGGGCTGACGTAGTCGCCGTTCCACTCTGTTCCCATGACTCACCTGTTCTCATTTAGCCGTGAGCGCGGATTTTAACCCTTAAGGAAATTAATGGCAATCCAACAGCAAAGCCATTTAGACGTCTGGAAGTGTTGACGGCCTTTTTAAGCTGGCGTAGTGTGGTTCATCATAATGCCAGCATTGGCACGATTGCGTGTGGCAAAAGCAGCGTGGCAGGAAGAGCGGCCACCGTCCAGAGAGATCAAGGAGAGAAACATGACCCACAAGGCCACCCTGGCGGTTCGCACCGGGATTGAGACAGACCAGCAACACGGTGCCGTGGTGCCGCCTATCTACCTCTCCAGCAACTACACCTTTGCCGACGTTGGCGAACCCCGTCAATACGATTATGCCCGTTCCGGCAACCCGACCCGTACCAATCTGGCGGACGCGCTGGCGGCACTGGAAGGGGGCGCAGGCGCCGTGGTCACCGGCACCGGCATGGGGGCTATCCATCTGGTCACCACCGCCCTGCTCAAGGCGGGGGATCTGCTGATCGCTCCCCACGACTGCTACGGTGGCACCTGGCGCCTGTTCGAGTATCTGGCGGCCAAGGGCCACTACCGGGTGCAGTTTGTCGATCAGGGGGATGAGGCCGCTCTGGCCGCCGCGCTGGCCCAGAAGCCTGCGCTGGTATGGGTCGAGACCCCCTCCAACCCGCTGCTGCGGGTGGTGGATATCAGCGCCATCGCCAGCGCCGCCCACGAGGTGGGTGCACAGGTAGTGGTGGACAACACCTTCCTCTCCCCCTTGTTGCAACAGCCGTTGGCCCTCGGTGCCGATGTGGTGGTGCACTCCACTACCAAGTACATCAACGGCCACTCCGACGTGGTGGGCGGAGTGGCGATTGCCAAGGAGGCCACACTGGCCGAGTCGCTGGTGTGGTGGGCCAACTGTCTGGGGCTCACCTCCGGGGCGTTCGACTCCTACCTCACCCTGCGCGGCCTGCGCACTCTGGCCCCCAGATTGCGCACCCATCAGGAGAACACCGATCGCATCCTCGCCTTCCTGCAACAACAGCCGCTGGTGAAACGCATCTATCATCCCAGCCTACCGAGCCATCCGGGCCACGATATTGCGCGCCGTCAACAGTCCGGCTTCGGCGCCATGCTAAGTTTTGAACTCGATTGCAGCGAGGCGGGCATTCGCGCCTTCCTCGCGGCCCTCACCCTCTTCTCGGTAGCCGAGTCCCTCGGCGGAGTGGAGAGTCTGGTGGCCCATCCGGCCAGCATGACTCACAGGGCCATGACCCCGGCGGCGCAGCAGGCAGCTGGCATCAGCGCCCAGCTGCTGCGGTTGTCGGTCGGTATTGAACACGGTGAAGATCTGGTGGCCGATCTGGCCCAGGCTTTTGCACAGGCGCAGCAGGCAGAACAGGTAGCGAAGTAATGGAACAGCAGCAACAAGGAGAGATCGCGGTGGCAACAGAAACAGGCTTGAAGCGACGTCACGTCCACAAATTCGGTGGCAGCAGTCTGGCGGATCCGGTCTGTTATCGCCGGGTCGCCAGCATCGTTGAACAACAGGTGGGTGGGGATGAACTGATCGTGGTCTCCGCCGCCGGCAAGACCACCAACCGGCTGATCCAGCTGGTGGAGCTGGCCGAAGCGGGGGATGAAGCCGCTGGTGAAGCCATCTCCGCCCTCCACGCCTATCAACAGGGACTGATCGACGGCCTGCTGGAAGGCGAGCTGCAGCTCGACCTGAGCAAGCAGCTGGCCGACGACATGCAGCTCATCGCCAAGACGCTTGAGGGGCAATTTGACCGCTTCGCCCGCAACGGCCTGCTCGCCTTTGGCGAAGTGTGGTCGGCGCGCCTGCTGGCTGCCCTGCTCACCAGCCGCGGCGACAAGGCCATCTGGCTCGATGCCCGCAGCTTCCTGCGTGCCGAGGATGGCGCTCTGGTCAAGGTGGATACTGCGCTCTCCAGCGAACTGCTCAAGGCGCGACTGGCGGAGCATGCCGGTCGCATCGTGGTGACCGGCTTTATCGCCGCCGACATGGAAGGCCGCTCCCTGCTGCTCGGCCGCAACGGTTCCGACTACAGCGCCAGCCTGTTGGCGCTGCTGGCAGACGGCGAATCCACCACCATCTGGAGCGACGTGGCCGGTGTCTACAGCGCCGACCCGCGTCGGGTGAAGGAGGCTCGCCTGCTGGAGCGCCTGAGCCTCGCCGAAGCCAACGAGCTGGCCCGCCTCGGCTCCTCGGTCCTGCACTCCCGTACCCTGCAACCGGTGGCCGACAGTCGTCAGCGCCTCACCCTGCGCTGCAGCTACAACCCGGACGAGGGCTGCACCCACATCCTGCGCCGCGCCCCCCGCTCCGGCGGAGCCCGCATCGTCTCCTCGGTGGATCAGATCGCCCTCATCGAGCTGAAGGTGCTGCCACAGACCAACTATGAGCAGACGGTAGCCACCATCGAGGCCCATCTGGCCCGTCACCGCCTCAATCCGCTTACCCTGCAGCGCCAGCCGGATCGCCGGGTATTGCGCCTCGCCTATACCCTCGAAGTGGCACAAGGGGCCTTCGAGCTGTTGCGGGACTTCCAGCTGCAAGGGAGCTTCACCGGCCTCATCCAGAAAGAGGGATACAGTCTGGTAGCGCTGGTAGGGGCTGGCGTCACCGACAATGCCGAGCAGTGCCACCGCTTCTACCAGCTGCTGGCGGATCAGCCGCTGGAGTTCGTCCAGGTAGCCAAAGATGGCCTGAGTCTGGTGGCCGTGCTACGTCAGGTGGTACTGGAACCCCTGCTCATCGCCATGCACAGCGCCCTGTTCAGCCGCCCGAATCGGGTCGGACTGGTGGTGTTCGGCAAGGGCAATATCGGCGGCCACTGGCTGAGCCTCTATGCCCGCGAAAAGGCACGGCTCGAACATGAACTCAATCTGGCGCTCACCCTCTACGGCGTATTCAGCTCGGAAGGGGGCCTGCTCGATGAAGAGGGACTGGATCCGCTCAAGGTGCAGGACAACTTTGCCCCCAAAGCACTGATCTGGCCCGAACTGCTGGCCCAGCTGGAACAACACAGCTTCGACACCCTGATCGCCATCGATTTGACCGCCAGCGAAACGGTGAGCCGCTACTACCCCGACTTCGCCCAGCTCGGCATTCACATCATCGCCGCCAACAAGTTTGCCGGCGCCGCCGACAGCGAGTTCTACCAGCGCATCAAACAGACCTGCCGCGACCATCAGGTGCAGTGGCGCTACAACGCCACCGTGGGCGCCGGACTGCCAATTCAGTCCAGCATCCAGATGCTGCGCCAGAGCGGCGACCGTATTCAGGGAGTCTCCGGCATCTTCTCCGGCACCCTCTCCTGGCTGTTCCAGCAGTATGACAGCACCCGCCCCTTCTCCGAGCTGGTGGACGAGGCGTGGCAGCACGGTCTGACCGAACCGGACCCCCGCGAAGATCTCTCCGGTCAGGATGTACGCCGCAAGCTGCTTATTCTGGCGCGGGAGGCGGGCTTCGAGCTCGACTCCGCCGATATCGAGCTGGAGAATCTGGTGCCCGTCCCGCTGCGCAAGGTGAGCACAGATCAGTTCATGGACCGGCTGAAAGAGCTGGATGGCCCGATCCAGACAGCCTTCGAGGGAGCCAAACGGCTTGGCAAGGTGCTGCGCTACGTGGCTCGTTTTGAACATGACGGCAAGGCGCGAGTCGGGCTGGAGGCGCTGGAGCCTCACCACCCGTTTGCCAACCTGTTGCCGTGCGACAACATCTTCGCCATCGAGAGCGACAGCTACCGCACCAACCCTCTGGTGATTCAGGGGCCGGGAGCAGGTCGGGAAGTGACGGCCGCAGCCATCCAGTACGACCTCTGGCAAATCTGCGCGTCGCTCTAAGCGCAGGAAATAGCGGCAATAAAAAAGCCCGAGTCGATGACTCGGGCTTTTTGTTGCTGAGGGCAGCTTCTTAGGAGAAGCAGGCCTGCAGCACGTAGAAGATACCGATGGCCAGAATGGCACCTGCCGGCAGGGTGATGACCCAGGAGACCACGATGTTGCGCAGCACACCCAGGTTCAGCGCCGCGATACCGCGCGCCAGACCCACGCCCATGACCGCCCCCACCAGAGTCTGGGTGGTGGAGATGGGCAGACCGGTACCGGAGGCGATTACCACGGTCGCGGCAGTGGCCAGCTGGGCGGCGAAGCCACGGCTCGGGGTCAGGTGAGTGATACCGGTGCCAACAGTCGCCATCACCTTCTCGCCCATGGTGGCCAGACCGATCACGATACCGATACCGCCGAGCGGCAGGATCCACCAGGCAATAGCGGCCTGACCGGAAATCTCGCCACCGGAAGCCACGATAGAGGCCACCGCAGAGAGCGGGCCGATGGCATTGGCCACATCGTTGGAGCCGTGGGCAAACGCCATGGCACAGGCGGTAATGACCATCAGGATGCCGAACACCTTCTCCACGTTGGCGAAGTGCATCTTGCTGTCATCCTGCGGGTTGTACTTCTGTCCGCGAATATAGATCCAGCCAGCAAACGCTACGGCGATGGAGATGGCCACGGAGAGCATGACGCCTTCGCCATCGGTCAGGTGCAGACCAACGTGAGTCAGACCCTTCTTGATGGTCACCAGGCAGATGACCAGCGAGGTCAGGAACATGTAGAAGGGGACGTAGCGCTTGGCGTTGTTCAGGGGATCATCGGTGTTGAAGATGAGCTTCTGCACGCTGATGAACATGAAGTAGGCGATGACACCGGAGATGGCGGGGGTGATGACCCAGGAGCCGACGATGCCGCCAAACTTGTTCCACTGCACCGCTTCCGGGCCAATACTCACCACGGCGAAACCGACGATGGCGCCGATGATGGAGTGAGTGGTGGAGACAGGCCAGCCGAAGTAGGAGGCGAGGATCAACCAGGCACCGGCAGCCAGCAGGGAGGCGATCATGCCGAGCACCAGCAGATCCGGGCTATCGACAAAGGCATTGCTGTCGATGATACCGCTACGGATGGTGGCGGTTACTTCACCACCGGCCAGATAGGCACCGGCAAATTCGAAGATCATGGCGATGATAATCGCCTGACGAATGGTCAGGGATTTGGTACCAACCGATGTGCCCATGGCGTTGGCTACGTCATTCGCGCCAATGCCCCAGGCCATCAAAAAGCCGAACAAGGCCGCCACGAGCACCAGAGTGGTGCCGTAATTCGCAATAATGTCCATTGATAGTGTTTACCCAGTCAGTCGATTACGAACGAGCCAGCATCAGCTCAAGACGGGCGCCTACGCGCTCGGCCTGATCAGCCAGGTCACCTACCCATTCGAGGATCTTGTAGAGGAACATCACGTCGATCGGGTTGTAGTTCTGCTCAACCGCTTGCAGCTGTTGGCGCAGACCGATCTGCATGGTGTCTGTATCGTCCTCGATCAGATCCAGCTGGTGGATCATCTCGGCAACCATTTCCACTTCCCGTCCTTTGAAGCCGGTCTCGAGCAGCTCGTCGAGCTCCCCGATCGCTTTCTCGGCCTGAGCGGTCGCATCAATACAACGTTTGAGGTAAGCCATGAAGCCTTCCCGCATTTCGGAAGGGAACTCCATGCGACGTCCAAGCATGCGGCCGGAGATATCCTTGGCACGGTTGGCAATCTTGTCTTGCTGGGTCAACAGCTCCAGCAGGTCGGTGCGTGCAACCGGCAGGAACAGACCGCGGGGCAGTTTCAGACGAATTTCACGCTTGAGGATATCCGCCTCTTTTTCCAGCTGGGAGATCTGCTGCCGGATCTTCTCGGCATCTTCCCAACGGTCTTCGGCAACGGCATCAAAGAAGGGAACCAGCTGCTGGGAGCACTGGTGAACCTTGACGATATGCTTCTGCAGCGGCTTGATGGGGGACTTGGCAAAAAGCCCCAAAATAGTATTTACTGGCATGGCCAAACCTGTGTCGGTGAAAAAACACTCGATACGATTTTATGAGGCGCGCATGTTAACCGAACTGCGCCCTCAATTAAACCGCGAATTAATCTAGTCGTTTCGCGGGCATTATATCCCCGCGACCCGATTCCTGCCCCCCAAAGTTGCCTGCCAGCCCGGAATGAGTATGCAAACTGAGATCGAGATAAAGTTTTTTGTCGCCCGCGACATTGCGGCAGATTTATCCAACCTGTTGAATTCTTTTGAGATTAAAGAATCATCACAACAGCAGCTTGGCAACGTCTATTTTGACACGCCGACCCTCGACCTGCGTCGCCTGGACATGGGGTTGCGCATTCGCCGCTGCGACGCCTACGCCGAACAGACCATCAAATGCCGCGGCCAGGCGGTGGGTGGCCTGCATGCCAGACCCGAATACAATGCGCCGATTGGTGGCGATCTGCCGACATTGAACGCCTTTCCCGCAGAAATCTGGCCCGATGTGACAGAACGTGACCACATCCAGCAGCAGCTGGTCGCACAATTCAGTACCGACTTCCTGCGCCGCCACTGGCTCATCGCGTTCGAGGGTGCCGAGATTGAACTGGCCTGGGATCAGGGGGAGATAGTCGGCAGTCAGGGGCACACGGCGATCAATGAGCTGGAACTGGAGCTCAAATCGGGCGATACCACAGCGCTGTTTGCACTGGCGCAGCGCCTCGCCCGGCTGGGTGGCGTGCGTCTGGGGGCGCAATCCAAGGCGCAGCGCGGTTATCGGCTGGCCGGGCTCGGCAAGCCACTGGCCCTGCAATCTCTGGCCACCAGCGAAGCCATGGATGTGGCAACCGCCATCGCCGCCGGCCTGAGTCACTGGCAGCATCACGAGCAGCTCTGGCTGGAAAATCCGCAGAATGAAACCATTCGACAGCAAGCATTCGCCGCCCTGTGTGAAGGGATTGCGCTGATTGAACGTCGGGCGGCCGAGCTGACGCAGCCGACCCCTTGGGGTTCAGAGCTGGCAAGCCTGCTGGCACATCTGCAAGCCGCGCCGACCTCTGATCGGCAGTGGCCCGCCGAGCTGGCTGACCTCTTCCTCTCAGCGGATTATGTCGCACTGCAGCTGGCTATCGCCGACTGGCTGCACAGCACACGCTGAGCGGCCCATCTGATACAGAAAACAAAACGGGTGAGCCTTGGCTCACCCGTTTTGCATTACAGCAGGTTGAGCTGCTGCATGGCGCTGCGAATGCGCTCGCGAGTCGCTTCCGACAGTGGCATCACCGGCAGGCGGCACTCTTCACTACAGAAACCGAGCAGGGAAGCGGCATATTTGGCACCAGCCGGGCTCGGCTCGGCAAACATCGCCTGATGGAGCGGAATCAGCTTGTCTTGCAGTTCACGCGCTTCTTGCCACTTGCCGGCCAGCGCCAGATTTTGCACCTCGGCCACCAGCTTGGGGGCCACGTTGGCGGTCACCGAGATACAGCCCTGACCACCGCCGATGTTGTAGGCAACAGCGGTGGCATCCTCACCGGAGAGCCAGGCAAAGGGCTTTTTGATCAGCTGGCGTTCGGTCCAGGGGCGCGCCAGATCGCCAGTCGCGTCTTTCACCCCGGCAATCCGTGGCAGCTCGGCCAGACGGGCCAGAGTGGCGGGCTGCACGTCAACGATGGCGCGCGGCGGAATGTTATAGACGATGATGGGTTTGGTGGTTGCGTCGTGCACTGCCTTGAAGTGGTGGTAGAGCCCCTCCTGATTGGGGCGGTTGTAGTAACCGGCCACATGCAGGGTGGCATCTGCACCGACCCGCTCGGCATACTGGGTATATTCGATCGCCTCGACCGGATTGTTGGAGCCGGCTCCGGCAATTACCGGAATGCGACCAGCGACCTGTTTGACCACCAGCTCCACCACCCGGCAGTGCTCGTCGTGGGTCAGGGTCGGGCTCTCACCCGTGGTACCGACCGGCACAATGCCGTGAGTACCCTGCTCGATCTGCCACTCCACCAGACGCAGCAGCGCCTCTTCATCCAGCTTTCCCTGTCGAAACGGGGTAATCAACGCAACGATTGAACCTTGAAACATGGGATCTCCTTCTCCGGTTTGACGCTCATATGGCAATAAAAAACCCCGGTTCGATGTGCGCAACCGGGGTTTGAATCTTCTCAGGGATGAGAGGTTACGCGCGAACGTCAGCAGGCCCGAATTTCAGGCTTTTTTTATGCTTTCGTTTCAACCCGTTGAACCGCATTGACTCATCTCTGCTCAAAAAATGGTGTCTGGGCATATTTCGGGAACACGGCATAAATGTCAAGGCGAAAGGGGCTATGTATAATGGCCGCCCAAAATTGCGTGGAGAGACCCGATGAGCAGCCCAATCAGTGCCGTCAGCCAGATGCTGGAACGAAACCAAGCCCTCTTTGTCGGCAAGCGGCTACTTGTCTGTGGCGCACTGGAGGATGACTACCCCCGCCAGCTGGCCACTCTGGCCCAGACCCTGACCGTCTTTACCACCGATTACTGCTACTACCGCAGCCAGCAGGCGGCCCTCGGCAAGGCTATCCTGTTCGACCACCAGCTGGGCGGAGCTCCCCGCTTCGATGCTCTGTTACTGCTGATGCCCAAGGCCAAGGCCGAGGCGCAATATCTACTGGCCATGATGACCCCCCTGCTGGAGGCGGGCGCCGACCTGTTCCTCGCCGGCGAAAACCGTGGCGGCATCAATGGCGCTGACAAGCTGCTGGCCCCTTATGGCGACAAACCGATCAAGCGTGATTCGGCGCGCCGCTGCTCTCTCTATCATGGCGAGCTCTGCAAACCGGTCGCCCCGTTCGATCTGGATAGCTGGTTTGGCCGCTATCAGTGCAAAGCGGGTGATACCGAGCTGACCGTGCTGGCGCTGCCCGGCGTTTTCAGCGCCGCCGAGCTGGACCTCGGCACCCAGATGTTGCTGGCCACCGTGCCGGCCATGAAGGGTTCACTGCTCGATTTCGGTTGCGGTGCCGGGGTGATTGGCTCCGTGCTGGCCAAACGCAATCCCGGACTCAAGGTCACCATGGTAGACATCAATGCGCTGGCGCTGGAGTCAAGCCGCCGCACCCTGGCCATCAACGGTTTGCAAGGGGAGGTTCATGCCTCTGACGTCTACTCCGACATTACGGGAAGCTTCGATCAGATTGTCTCCAATCCCCCTTTCCATGCCGGGCTCAAGACCTTCTACGCGGCGACCGAAACCTTCCTCGCCAGGGCGCCTGAATTTTTGCGTCCTCATGGCAGCCTGACCATAGTTGCCAACGCATTCCTGCGCTATCAGCCTATACTGGAAGCACACTTCAAACGGACGGAAGTGAGCAACAGCGACGCCAAATTCAAGGTCTATCTGAGCAAAGTGTAAATAAGTGTAAGCAGTACAATAAAACCGCTAGAGAGCGCCATCCGGAATCTGATAAGGTACTAGAAGCACAGCAAAAACACCCCTTTAGGGGTGTTTTTATGCCGAAGGTTGAAAACCTTTTCATACATGTTTATTCAGGGAGAGAAATACGATGGCTGGCATTTTGACCATGATCCTGGCCGGAGGTGAAGGTACTCGCCTGCAGCCTTTGACAACCACCCGCAGCAAGCCGTCGGTCCCCTTTGGTGGCAGCTACCGGCTAATCGACTTTGTCCTCAACAATTTCGTCAACGCAGACTTTCTGCGCATCTACGTCCTCACCCAGTTCAAATCCCAGTCCCTCTATCTGCACATGAAGAAGGGCTGGAATATCGTCGGCATCACTGACCGCTTTATCGATCCCATTCCGGCCCAGATGCGGATGGGCAAGCGCTGGTATGACGGCACCGCCGACGCCATTTACCAGAACCTCGGCTTTATCGAGCGGGCCGAACCGGATCATGTCTGCATCTTCGGCTCCGACCACATCTACAAGATGGATGTGAGCCAGATGGTGAGCTTCCACAAGCAGAAGAATGCCGCCATGACAGTGGCTGCCCTGCGCATGCCGATTGCAGAAGCCAGCTCGTTCGGGGTGATCGAGGTGGATGCCGAAGGGCGGATGATCGGCTTTCAGGAGAAACCGAAACAGCCGAAACACATTCCCGGCGATCCCACCCAGGCACTGGTCTCCATGGGCAACTACATCTTCGAGACCGAAGCGCTCTGCCGCGAGCTGAAACGGGATGCCGCAGAGGAGAACTCCAGCCATGACTTTGGCAAGGATGTGATCCCCAGCCTCTACCCAAGGGCGCCGGTCTATGTCTACGACTACAGTACCAACGTGATCCCGGGCGAAAAACCCAACGTCTACTGGCGCGATGTGGGCACTCTGGACTCCTACTGGCAGGCACACATGGATTTGGTGGCCGACAACCCTCTCTTCTCTCTCTACAACCGCAAGTGGCCGCTGCACACCCACTATCCGGCCCTGCCGCCAGCCACCTTCATCGACAGTGACGAGTGCAAGGTGAAGATCGCCAACTCGCTCATCTCCGCCGGTTGCTTCATTCAGGGCAGCCAGATCCAGCGCTCCATCCTCGGTTTTCGCTGCAACATCGGCGCCTGCAGCCACATCAGTGAGTCCGTCCTGCTGGGGGATGTAAAGATTGGCGAAGGGTGCTCCATCCGGCGCGCCATCATTGATAAAAACGTTGAAATTGCGCCAGGCACCGTTATCGGTGAAAATCTCGACCACGATAGAGAACGATTTACCGTATCCGAAGGCGGTATCGTGGTGGTACCTAAGGGAGCAAGAGTTGGCTATTAACCCACTGAAAATCCTGTTTGTTGCCTCGGAGGTCGAGGGGCTGGTCAAGACTGGTGGCCTGGCGGATGTCGCCAGAGCGCTGCCAATGTATCTGGCCCAGAAGGGGCATGATGTCAGGATCATGCTCCCCTTCTACAAGACGATAAAACACCGGGATGAGGCAAAACTGGTGGCATCGCGCTGGCTGCCCACCCACCCGGGTCTGCCGGATATCGGTTATCGCATTTACCAGATGGAGCTGGATGGTGTTTGCATCTATCTCATCGACTGCCCGCAATATTTCGACCGTCCCCAGCTTTATGCAGAAAATAATCAGGCTTATCCGGACAACGGCGAGCGCTTTGCCTTCTTCTCGGCAGCTGCCCTCCATGCCTGCGAGCAACTTGGTTTCGCCCCGGACATCGCCCACTGCAACGACTGGCACACCGGCTTGTTGCCACTGCTGTTGAAAACCCGCCATGCCCACAACCCCTTCTTCCAGCAGACTCGCAGCGTGATCAGTATTCACAACGCGGCGTTTCAGGGGGTATTCGGGCGGGAGCAGTTCTGGGCCATGCCCGAGATCGCCGACTACGAGCGCCGCATCAACTATGACTACGGCCACGTAAACCTGCTCAAGTGCGGGGTTCTGTATGCTGATAAGATCAATGCGGTCAGCCCCAACTATGCCCAGGAGCTGCTGACTCACCTTGGTGCCCACGGCATGGCACACATCTTCCAGCAACGGGCTGCCGACCTTTGCGGCATCCTCAATGGCTGCGACTACAAGGATTGGGATCCCGAGTTCGACGAACTCCTGCCCGCGACCTATAGCGTCGACAATCTGACCGGCAAACAGGTGTGCAAAGAGAGTCTGCAACAAGAGGTTGGTCTGCCAGTCGCAAACCTGCCTATCTATGGCATGGTATGCCGCCTGACCGAACAGAAGGGTGTCCCCCTGCTGATCCCGGCGCTGGAGAAATTTCTCCACCATCAGGTACAAGTGGTGATCGTCGGCTCTGGCGATCCTGCGCTCGCCACGCAACTGCAAACCATGGCCCGGGATTACCCGGACAAGCTCGCCTTCATCAATGCCTATGATGACCGACTGGCCCATCTGGTTGAAGCCGGAGCGGACTTCTTCCTGATGCCCTCTCTGTTCGAACCTTGCGGTCTCAACCAGATGTACAGCCTGGCCTATGGCACCCTGCCACTGGTGCGCGCCGTTGGTGGACTGAAAGATACCGTGGTCGACTGGGATGCCGATCCCGAGCATGCCACCGGCTTCTGCTTCAATGACCCGACCGCCGCCATTTTGCTCGATACCATGCGCCGCAGCCTGCTCTACTTCCTGCAAGACAAGGAGAAATTTGCCAAGGTGCAGCGCAACGCCATGAACACCCGCTTCAACTGGCCCGACTCGGTCACCCAGTACGAACAGATGTATCTGAGCGCATTGGGTCGTCACTGAGCTAGCTACTCGGGCAGATTGCTGAAGTTTTGTCCCTTTGGCATGTCTTTAAGCGTCAACAGCGAAAAAAGTCCCCTTTGGCTGTTGACGCCCCCCCAAAACTCTATAGAATCCCCGTCCGCAGTGATGCGAAGGTGGCGGAATTGGTAGACGCGCTAGCTTCAGGTGTTAGTGTCCCACGGATGTGAGGGTTCGAGTCCCTCTCTTCGCACCATACTGCAGATGCTTTTATCAGACAGCATATAAATCCAGACTGATAACCCGATGTGCGAAGGTGGCGGAATTGGTAGACGCGCTAGCTTCAGGTGTTAGTGCCCCCCGGGTGTGAGGGTTCGAGTCCCTCTCTTCGCACCATGCTTTTATCAGACAGCATGTAAATCCAGACTGATAACCCGATGTGCGAAGGTGGCGGAATTGGTAGACGCGCTAGCTTCAGGTGTTAGTGCCCCCCGGGTGTGAGGGTTCGAGTCCCTCTCTTCGCACCATGATTCTGACATGTAAAAACAGAGCGATGCGCTCCAACCGCATTTAAAAACCAGCTGGAAAAAATCAGTGTGCGAAGGTGGCGGAATTGGTAGACGCGCTAGCTTCAGGTGTTAGTGTCCCACGGATGTGAGGGTTCGAGTCCCTCTCTTCGCACCATTCATTACGCAAAAGGCCCATCACGAAAGTGACGGGCCTTTTGTTTTTACTCCTTGTTATGGCTATGCTTTTGACGACTCACCGCCCATCGTCATGCCAAGGAACGCATATGATACTGGATACCGACATTCACAACTTCTACGAGCATCTGGTGCTCAAGGAGATTGAAAAGCAGGGTCTGCAGCAAAAACTCAGCAGCGACCAGATGGCCGATCTCTGCTGCCTCACTCTCAACCAGCTCCCCTCCCACTATATTCGCCACGATGTCGACATGATCTACTTCCTGACCGATGCCAAACGGAGCGAGATGGAGAAAAACGTCGTTGAATCGCTCAAGCAGGCCCAACAGAAGATCAAGCAGGCCCCCGTCAAACACGCATAACGCCTACTAGCCGGTATGCTGCCAGAGCAGGGCCACCACGCCGGTCAGCCCTGCCACTGGCAACAGGATCAGTGCCGGTTTCAATCTGGGTTCAAGCATCATCCAGGCAGCCAGCAGAAATCCCAGACTCCAGATGCCGTACTCTTTGTCATGGCCCCATCCGAGCACAACCAGTCCAGCTAGCAGCATCACTCCCCGCACCACCCAGTTCATGTTTTGCCTCCCCCAACAGAGATAATGATAATAATTATCATATTCATAAATGAGAGATGCAACCCTCCTCCAGCGCAAGACTCAAAATAGGCTTTTATGCCAATAAAGCGCTCAAAAACGGGTTACGAGATCAACAATTCTGTGATTTTTTCAATCAAAAGTGCAATTTTGCCAATTTGGTTAGGCTTTAACCCTCCCACTTTGTGGTAGATTGCGGCCTCTTTTTGGGTTGGCCCCTCGGGATATGCGTATCCACAGGATGAGAGGAGCCAACCTTGGCGAGCAAGAGTTTAGGAAGTATCTATGCAAAACCAACACAACCACATCCGATTGCCGAGCATGTCGCAGGTGTTTGCCTGTCTGGCCATTTTTCTGGCTCTGGCATTCTCGTTCACCAGCGTGCTCGATCTGCCTATCCAGCTGGCACTGTTCATCGCCTGGTTCGTCATCATGGGGCTTGGCATCAAGCTCGGTCATGACTACAAATCCCTGGAGCAAGCCGCCGTTGATGGGGTATCCAAGGGAATGGGGGCCATCCTGATCCTGGTTTCCGTCGGCGCACTGGTCGGCACCTGGATCGCAGGCGGTATCGTGCCCAGCATCATCTACTTCGGCCTCAAGGTGATTCACCCTTCCATCTTCCTGCTGGCGACCCTGATCATCTGCTCGCTGACCTCGCTGGCCACCGGCACCTCCTGGGGGTCGGCCGCCACCGCTGGTATCGCCATGATGGGGATTGGCCATAGCCTCGGCGTACCTGCGCCTCTGGTTGCCGGTGCCGTGCTCTCCGGCGTCTATTTCGGTGACAAGCTCTCCCCGCTCTCCGACTCCGTGGTGCTGGCATCCACCATGTCCAACGTCGACGTGGTGGAGCATATAAAGGGGATGCTGCCCATCAGCCTGCTCTCCTACATCATTACCGCTGTGCTGTTCACCGTGGTCGGCATGCAGTATTCGGGCAACGTCAGCCTGGAGCAGGTCAATCTGGTAATGGAGGCCCTCGACAAGCAGTTCAACATCACTCCGCTGGCCATAGTGCCGGTAGTGCTGGTGCTTGGCCTGCTGGCCAACCGCAAGCCCGCCTTCCCGGTGATCAGCTTCGGCGCCCTGCTGGGCCTGATCTGGGCCATCCTGTTCCAGGACATGGATCCGGTGAAAGCGATGCACTCTGCCTACAGCCCCTTTGCCATCACCTCCGGCATCGACTTCATCGACAATATCCTCGGTCGTGGCGGTATGGAGTCCATGCTGGGCTCGGTCGCTGTCATCATCTTCGGTCTGGGCTTTGGCGGCCTGCTGGAGAAAGTAGGTATCCTCTCCGTCATCGCCAGCGCCTTCGAGAAGCGCATCAACAGTGCCGGCAGCCTGACAACCCACACCATTGGCACCGCCTTCCTGGCCAACGTGTTCGGCTCCGCCATGTATGTATCGCTGATCCTGACCCCCAAGATCATGGCCAAGAACTACGATCGGCTGGGACTGGCACGCAAGAACCTCTCTCGCAACGCCGAGTTTGGCGGCACCCTTACCTGCGGCATGGTGCCCTGGAGCGACAACGGCATCTTTATGGCCGGGGTACTGGGAGTGGCCACCCTCGACTACCTCCCCTACATGTGGCTGAGCTTCACCTGCATCATTGTGACCATCACCCTCGCCTACATGGGCAAGGCGGTGAGCAGGGTTCCACTGGTAGCGGCAGCAAGCTCCCGCTAACTGTACCAATCAAAAAGGCGCCTCATCGGCGCCTTTTTATTTCCACTCAACCATCTGCACAAGGAAAAACGGCCCTCGTTGCCGAGAGCCGTTGCGTCTGATCGTCGGGAGCGATCAGATGGAGAAGCTGGACCCACAACCACAGGTAGTGGTTGCATTGGGGTTGGTCACGGTAAAGCGTGAACCTTCCAGCCCCTCGGTGTAATCCACACTGCCGCCAACCAGATACTGGAGACTCATCGGATCGATCACCATGGTGACGCCATTCTTCTCGACCACGGTATCGCCGTCGTTGATCTTCTCATCAAAGGTAAAGCCATACTGGAAACCAGAGCAGCCCCCACCCGTGATATAGACCCGCAGCTTGAGCTCCGGATTCTCTTCTTCGGTGATCAGGTTCTTCACCTTGTTGGCCGCCGCATCCGTCATCTGGATGGGCAGCGGGGCTTCTGCTACTGCACTCATTACTGACCTCACAACCATTAGATCCACAAACATGGAAACCGCGAAATTATCCAATACCCGACCATTCAGTTCAAGTATTCACCACGTTTAACCTGCAGCGGGCACCGGAGCAGGCGGTGCGGCGACTAGCGGCTTAAGCGCATCGGCCCACTCAACCAGCAGCTCCTGCGCCGGTTGCCGGCCATCCTTGTTGATGGTGACCCGGATCCGATCCGGCACAAACCCTTCCGGCAGTTGCCAGTTTCCCTCCAGCAACTGGAAATAGCGCAGGGAGTAGCGCCACTCGCTCACCTTCATGCCCAGATCTCGCCCGGACAGCACTTTTGGCTTGTCGCCAAGGCTCCCCTCAACCCGGATCTGCACCTGACCGCGAAACAGCTCGCGCTTCTTGGCGGGCTGGGTCAAAGCCAGTCGATAGTGGTAGCGACCCGGAATGCTGCTCTCCTGCAGGGTCAGGTTGTCGATTACCACCCCAACCTGCTCGCCAGTCGGGCGCATGATCCGCTCGAAAAAGGCCAACTGGCGCTTGAGCTCCTGTACCTGCGCCTCCTGACTCTTCAGGGTGGTCTGCAGCTGCTCGAAGGCGGCTCGCTGGGTGGCGAGCTGGGTATCCTTGAGACCGAGATCCGTCTTGAGCTGGCTGATGGCATTGCTCTGGCGATCCAGAGTCTCCTGCTGAACCCCCAGCAAGCTGCTTTGCGCCAGATCCTGATGGTTGCCGGCAAAATAACCGGCCAGACCACCTACTGCAAACACCACCAATAACTTCAATAGGTTGGACATAGCCCTCTTTCCCGTTATTTGCCTCACAGCGGCAACTGCGACCTCCTTTCACTATACCGCCCTAACCGAAGTCACAGTCGGTGATGGTGAAAATTAACTGGTGGCCACACTGCCATCACCCCGCTTTTGACGCGCGGCAAGCCGTAAAGTTCGCTCAAGGATCTGGGAATAGATAGGACGACCGCCCAGCGCTTGCGCCACAAGAGTGGCTCCCATGGTGGTGATCATCATCGGCAGGATCAGCTGGTAGTTGTCGGTCATCTCGGTGACCAGCACGATACCCGTGATGGGCGCTCGCACCGTCGCGGCAAACAGCGCCCCCATGCCGGCAATGGCAAAGGCACCGGGCTCGATACCAAGCTCCGGAAAAGCCGCGTGGAACAGATGACCAAATACCACGCCAAACAGGGTGCCGAGGGCCAGGGTCGGCGCAAACACCCCGCCGGGCGCGCCGGAGCAGAAGCAGATCAGGGTTGCCACCAGACGGATGGAGAAGATAAGGAACAGGGTCGCCATCGCATACTCGCCCCCCATCAGATGAGGAATGAGCTCAGTACCGCCGCCCGTTACCGAGGGGGCAAATAGAGACAGCACGCCGAAAGTACCGGCAACCAGCATACCGATGGCGACGAAACGGTGGCGCTTGTTCTGGTGCAGCGCCAGATAGCCATCCTGACAGGCCAGCACCAGCTTGTTGAAGACAAAGCCCAATACGCCGAAGGTGGCCCCCATAAAGAGGAACAGCCAGAGCGCCTTGAGGGCTGGCGCATCGTAATGAGGCAAGGTGATCACCGCCCCCTGCCCCTTCATGTTTTGCAGCATCAGGGTCGCCATGATGGCGGAGATGCCCACCGCCTTGATGGCCAGGAAGGAGTAGCGAAACTGCGGCCGCATCTCCTCCATGACGAACAGGATCCCCGCCAGCGGTGCATTGAAGGCCGCAGCCAGCCCGCCCGCCGCACCGGCTGCCAGCAAGGCGTGGCCATGCTCCTTGGGCAACCGGAAGATATCCGCCACCATCTTGCCGAGGTTGCCACCTATCTGCACCGAAGGTCCTTCCCGTCCCAGCACCATGCCGGAGCTCAGGGTACACACACCGCCGAAGAATTTGACCGGCAACACCCGCCACCAACGCACCGGACGCAGGTCCTCCATCGCCCCCTCTATTTCGGGAATGCCGGAGCCACCGGCCTCGGGGGCAAAAGTATGGGTCAGGAAGTAGCCGATACACCCCAGCATGGCGCTGAAGCCAAAGCCAAGCAGGCCGAGCTGCCACCATGGGCGATCAGCCAGCAGGGCGAGCCGCTGCTCTGCCAGCCAGTGCACGCCTGACTCGAACAGGCCGCAGACCAGTCCGGCCAGGGTGCCGACCAGTGCCGCCAGCAGCAGAACCAGCAAGGGCATCCTGTCTTGCCGAATGATTCGGGAAACCGGCCCGCGCGGCGAGGCGGACGGTTCGGAAGAGGAGAGAGCTTGTTGCGCCATCTTGTTACACCAACTTGGAAACACCATATCGTCAGCTAGCTGAGATCAGGATCACCCGGCGCATTGCTCGGCTGCCCAGGGCTGGGGCTTTCTGCTATAGTCGGCCCGTTAAATTTTTGTCACGGGAGCAGACCGAGAGTCCGGGTGGCGAGAGCGCAAAGCATACTCCTGATGCCCCTACCTGCCGAGTCTCGATCGACTGCTTTCTCCTGCGTGACGACCAAAATCCCATTAAGGATGATCCATGTCAAAATCAGATCAGCTGTTTGAACAGGCCCGCCAGACCATTCCGGGTGGCGTCAACTCACCGGTCCGCGCCTTCAATGGGGTCGGCGGTACACCCCGCTTCATCGATCACGCCGATGGCGCCTACCTCTATGACGTGGATGGCCAGGCCTATGTGGATTACATCGGTTCCTGGGGCCCCATGCTGCTGGGCCACAACCACCCGGCCATCAAGGCTGCCGTCATCAATGCGGTGGAAAAAGGGCTGAGCTACGGCGCGCCGACCGAGATCGAAGTGCTGATGGCCGAGAAAGTACGTCAGATCGTCCCCTCCATGGAGCAGGTGCGGATGGTCAACTCCGGCACCGAAGCGACCATGAGCGCCATCCGGCTGGCCCGTGGCTACACCGGCCGCGACAAGATCGTCAAATTCGAAGGCTGCTACCACGGCCACGCCGACTCCCTGCTGGTCAAGGCTGGCTCCGGCGCCCTGACCCTGGGTCAGCCCAACAGCCCGGGCGTGCCGGCCGATTTCGCCAAGCATACCCTGACCTGCGTCTTCAACGATCTGGACTCGGTGCGCGAAGCCTTTACCCAGTACGGCAGCGAGATCGCCTGTATCATCGTCGAGCCGGTCGCAGGCAACATGAACTGCATCCCGCCGGTACCCGGCTTCCTGGAGGGGCTGCGCGCCATCTGTGACGAGTTCGGCGCCCTGCTGATCCTGGACGAGGTGATGACAGGCTTCCGTGTCTCCCTGCGCGGTGCTCAGGGTCACTACAACATCGACCCGGATCTCACCACCCTCGGCAAGATCATCGGTGCCGGCATGCCGGTCGGCGCCTTCGGCGGCAAGAAGAAGGTGATGCAGCACATCGCCCCGACTGGCCCCGTCTATCAGGCTGGTACTCTCTCCGGCAACCCGGTGGCCATGGCTGCCGGCCTCACCATGCTGGATCTGCTGCTGGAGCCGGGCCTCTATGAGCAGCTGAGCGCCAAGACTGCCCGTGTTGCAGAAGGGCTGAAAGCCGCCGCTGCCAAACACGGCATCCCGCTCGCCATTAACTATGTGGGTGGCATGTTCGGCTTCTTCTTCACCGACGAGCCCGAAATTACCCGCTACGAGCAGGTCACTCGCTGCGATATGGAACGCTTCAAGCGCTTCTATCACCTGATGCTGGAAGAAGGCGTCTATCTGGCGCCGAGCGCCTACGAGGCGGGTTTCCTGTCGCTGGCACACGGCGACAAGGAGATTGAACACACTCTGGCTGCCGCCGAACGCAGCTTCGCCAAGCTGGCCGGCTAAATCGCCGCTGCGTGTCGCCAAAGGGCCCGTCACGGGCCCTTTTCCATATCTGCAATCTACGCCCGTTTCTGGTGCACCACGACCTCCTATCCCGCTTATTTGCCACCCTCTGGTGCAACCTCACCCGCTCAGCCTGTCATATATCGGGCCCACTATTTGCACATCCGCTACAGGAGCCCACGTCACCGAGGTCCATATGGCAGAGATGAGCCCCATCGATGTATTGCGACGTTATCAGGAGTATCAGGTCGAGCTGACGCCACTGATCCATGGTTTGCTCGGCGCACCTCTCGCAGCGCTCAAGGAGTATCCCTTTATCATCAGCATCGACCGCTATCAGGGGCCGACTTGCATCCTGTCGCCACGTCCGGGCATGCAGAACCGCTTGCACCTGATCGCTCGCGGAGAGGGACGAGAACTGACCCTCTGCCTCAACCAACTGATCGCCTGGCTGATGGGAGACAGAGAACGGCGCCGCGCCATGCCCTGGTTCAAGGCCATCTATGTGGTACTCAGCATGGCGCTGTTCCTCATCGTTGCGACGCTCATCTGGCACGGACTGGAACAGCTCTATCTGCTGCTATGCGGGGCGCAGCAGAACCGACTGGGGGCACTCAGCGCCATTATCTTTCTGACGCTGGCACTGGCGGTATTCGATCTGGGCAAAACCATTCTGGAGGAGGAGGTGCTGCTGCATAAGGATATCTTCCGCCACAGCGCCATTCGTCGCACCATCACCCGCTTTATCGCCGCCATCCTGATCGCGGTCTCTATCGAAGGGTTGTTGCTGCTATTCAAAGGGTCGCTCGGCCAGAGCGAGCTGCTCTGGCCTGCGATTGGGGTGATGGGGTGCGCGGTGGGATTGCTGCTGGCCCTCGGACTCTATGTCTTTCTCGGGGCCAGAGCGGAAGCGGCACTGGTGCAGGCTAACCAGCGATATCCGCAGCCAGCTGCGCGCTGGGGCGACGAGCAGCCCGCCAGGAGGCGTACATGGTCCAGGAGGTATAGATGACGATAAAGGCAACCAGCCACTTCAGCATCGCCATATCCATCGACTTGACCAGCATGGCTGCCAGCACCACACCAATGGGGCCAAAGATGGCAACCGCCAGCACCGCCTTGGCATCAAATGCCCCCTTGCGGATAAAGGTGCCTGCGGAGAAGACGCTAAGTACCGCGGTAGAGCCCATCATGATGGGGAACGCCGCCAGCGGGTTCATCCCGAGCAGATAGACCAGTGTCATGCAGGGAGCGAACAGACCGATCCCCACATTCATCAGGACACCGAAGATAAAGTTGCCGATCAGGGCGATCACCAGCTTGTAGCCACTGAGCCCCATGGCCTCGCCACCGACCGGGAAGAGGCCGAGCAGGCCGGCAAAAATCAGTCCGGCAACGACCAGCAGGGAGACGGCCATCACCAGCCGGATGGTCTGCCGATCAAACGAGGCGACATGACGCGCCCCCCAGGCAGCACCGGCTGCGGCAGCAATCATCATGCTGATCAGCGTCAGCGGCTCCACCGCTACTGCGCCGACAAAGATCAGCGACTGAGTCACGGTCGGCAACACACACTGGCCGTTGAGAGTCCCCGGCAACAGACGATCATCGATTAGCTTGAACTGCTTGTAGCAGGCTGTTTTGACCGCAAAGCTGCCAACCCCCAGCGTATCGAGAAAGTTGGCAACACCGCCGATCAGCGCCACCGGCCAGAAAGGTGTGGACTCAAAAGTCCCGTTGCATCGTTTTTGCCAGCACGCTTGTACCAGCATAAAGATGAATACCAAACCGCCAGCTATAAAAACAAGCCGCAAAATATCAACTAACATAGGGGTTTTCTCCTGCAAGGGACGCGATTCTAAGGCAGGCAGCAGAAAAAATCCTGACCTGAATTAAGCAACTCTCACAAGCGACTGCGGGACGCTTAAATAAATGCGAATGGAAGTCGAACGACTCTGCTAATACTTGTTACTGAGACCGAGAGGTCGAGTCCTGCGCACGTTGTTATGGTCCTTTCGCGACGACCACCTGTGACTCGGGACATAAAGAAAAGAGGGCCGGTAGCAATACCGACCCTCTTTTTATTCCGTCAGGATACAAGCACGTTACTGGATGCTTTTGCCAGCACGCACGTCCTTGATAAAGCTCTTCAGGCTTGCCAGGTCCCGTGGTGCACCGCGCAGGATCTGGTCACCGATGATAAAGGCGGGAGTACCGGAAATACCGAGCGCTTCAGCCAGAGCCCGGTTGGTGCCCAGATTCTGATCGATGCTGCCATCCTTGATCTTGGCCTCTACCTTGCTCCAATTAACACCGGCCTCTTCTGCCACCTTCTTGACCTGCGCTTCATCGGAGAGCGGGCCCTGATGGGCATAGAGCTTCTCATGGAAAGCCTGGTACTTGTCGGGCTGACCCAACTGAACGGCCAGTGCGGCACGCGCGGCGAAATAGGAGGTTTCGCTCAGGATCGGGAACTGCTTGTAGATGTAGCGAATATCCTTGTCCTCAGCCATCAGCTGCTCGACCAGCGGATGTGCCCGCTTGCAGTAACCGCAGTTGTAATCGAAGAACTCGACAATCGTCAGCGACCCCTTCGGATTGCCCATTTCGGGATCCTTGTTGCTATAAAGCTGTTGGGCATGGGCCTTGATCAGCGCCTTGTCGCTCTCGGCCTGCTGACTCTCCTGCTTGGCACGCAGGGCATTGGACATCTCGACCAGGATCTCGGGGTTCTTGACCAGATAGTCACGAACGATCTGCTCGACATCACTCTTGGTCAGCTCGCTCGCCTGCACCGGCGATGCCAGCAAGGTTACGCCCGCCAGAGCGCAAAACAGGGCATTTTTAATAGTCATAATGTTATCTTGCAGAGGATATGATGGAGGCCACTATAGTGGTGGACTCTCTTTTCAAGTCAAGCAATCAGGCCAAAAAAGCACTCATTCCAACCAGTTTGCCCATTTAATCGGTCATTTCGTGCAATTAACCAGCAATCGAACCAGCCGGGGATTTACAACCCTGATCAGCGTGGTAATATTCGCCGCACTGCTGCGGAGGGGTGGCAGAGCGGCTGAATGCACCGGTCTTGAAAACCGGCGATGGGCGACCATCCGTGGGTTCAAATCCCACCTCCTCCGCCATTTATTCCGAGCCTATGCAACGCAAGTTGCGTGGGCTTTTTGTTGTTATCCCTTCTCTATATCCCATCACTTTATCTTTCATGGCGCTTCATATGCCGCCTCACTGTAATTCACCACTTAAACACTCTGTTTTCTACCTCCACTGCTCTCTGAACTGAAGGAGAGAGGTTAAAACTCGGCAAGCTGATGATGGAAAAGATCATCCGCTACGCCTGCGAACAGGGCATTGACCAGCTCTCCGGCACAACCATGCCGAGCAATCGCGGCATGGTAACACTCGCCAAGCACCTCGGCTTTACCATTGACGTCCAGATGGAGGAGGGAGTGGTCAATATGGCTCTTCCCTGTGGGGCTGTAGCCCAGTGATGGGGATGGGTGGCTGCGAGCAATCCAGTACAAATGGTTGCGAATCATCCGAAAAATGACCGCAATTACACACCAAAAGGAGGGAATCGCGGGCCTGCCAGTGCCCCTCCCTCAGGCAAGAGTTACTGTTCAGTGGTTTCTGGATGTTGAAAATGCCAAAGCCCGGTCTGATAACCGGGCTTTGGTGTCTATTCTGGTGTGCAACGCTGTGGCCAATCGGCAAATCGCCCATAGCAAAAAGGCCTTCCCAATCGGGAAGGCCTTCTATTTAGTGGCGGAGCGGACGGGACTCGAACCCGCGACCCCCGGCGTGACAGGCCGGTATTCTAACCGACTGAACTACCGCTCCGCATTCGGCTAGCTTATTGCTAATTTGGTGCCTGGCAGTGTCCTACTCTCGCATGGCGAATGCCACACTACCATCGGCGCTACCGCGTTTCACTTCTGAGTTCGGCATGGGATCAGGTGGTTCCACGGCGCTATTGCCGCCAGGCAAATTCTTCAATCTGAGAAAGCTGATGTAAGTAGTTCGCTTGGTATTTGCTACAAGCCTTAGAACACTTCTTGGGTGTTGTATGGTTAAGCCTCACGGGTAATTAGTATGGGTTAGCTCAACACGTCACCGCGCTTACACACCCCACCTATCAACGTTGTGGTCTCCAACGGCCCTTTAGGACCCTCAAGGGGTCAGGGATGACTCATCTCAGGGCTCGCTTCCCGCTTAGATGCTTTCAGCGGTTATCGATTCCGAACTTAGCTACCGGGCAGTGCCACTGGCGTGACAACCCGAACACCAGAGGTTCGTTCACTCCGGTCCTCTCGTACTAGGAGCAACTCCCTTCAATCATCCAACGCCCACGGCAGATAGGGACCGAACTGTCTCACGACGTTCTGAACCCAGCTCGCGTACCACTTTAAATGGCGAACAGCCATACCCTTGGGACCGACTTCAGCCCCAGGATGTGATGAGCCGACATCGAGGTGCCAAACACCGCCGTCGATATGAACTCTTGGGCGGTATCAGCCTGTTATCCCCGGAGTACCTTTTATCCGTTGAGCGATGGCCCTTCCAT